>NZ_DDAH01000262.1:0-9329 GCF_002333245.1 Acinetobacter sp. UBA2063 | reverse complement strand
AAGCTGTCGCAAAGGTGGACCAGACTTGGCATGGGTATCGGTAATCACGATAAATTCAAGTACCCGTGCCCGTTCAGACTGACGTTGTTTACTGACCCGATAGCGAGGAACATCCTGAGTCAGCAATGTGACCTTGCCGCGTTTTAAATTGGCGGTCAGCAGGTCTTTCGGTTCAATATTTCCATCAGTCGAATAACTGGTCAAAATATAGCGGGCATTAATGGTTTCCAATAACTTCTCATACGCCTCTCTGGCATATTTGGATGAGTTATATTGACTCGGACGCTGTTTACGCCAAGCACGGTCAATGCCACTCTTAAAGCCTTTGGTATCGGGTGGTGGCAGATCAACCTGATCCCATAAAGTCAGCGCATTAAGCACATGGTAATTACTGCTATAGGCGTGCTGATTATAGGGTGGATCAAGATAAGCCACATCCACCTCAAAACCACTCATTTGATTGGCCAGATGTTGGGCATCCACACACCACATTTCAGCCGCAGGACGCTTCGTATCGCCAATCTCACAGAAACGGCTTGGGGTCAGCCACAGTAAGGATTCAATCCGTTCCAGTGCTGTTTGGGTCTTACCCCCCCAGCCCTGATGGAAGCTTTTGAATACGCCACTGGTATTGCTGACAAAGCTTGCCGAATACAGCAATGGTGCTAGTAATGCACTCATTTCCACATCATTGATTGCACCCTGTGCCTGCCAGGTTGCGATTTGCTGACGAATCGCATCAATCCGCATGCCATTACGGCGTTTAAAGAACAAACGGTCACGTGCTGGATCATAGATATCGTCATTGCGCGGACAGAGGTTGTGCGTGACCCAGCCCTTAACCTCGGGCAGACGGTTGAGATAATCAATGGCCTTTTGATAGCCACCCAGTTCCTTAAAAGCAGGCGCATCAACACAGGCCAAAATGGCATGGTTCAAGGCATGGCTATAGGGTTCCCAGTCATTGGCGATCACACGATAGCCATTCTGGCGTGCCAAACGCGAGACCACACCACTCCCCGCAAAGAAATCAGCAAAAATCGGTGGGTTCTTTTTCTTGCTATTCAGTGTTTCCGTAATCTCAAGCGCCTCCAAAATAAGGTGCAATAGACGACGCTTATTACCGAGATAGGGAACGAGCTGATGAAAAAGATATTCGTCAGTGGTACGTGCCGCGTGCCGACGTTTGTGATAAACCGATGGTTCTGGATTCATATCATCTCTTGGATAGGGAGCAATCTCAGGCGAATGTCTTGCCCAAGTTGGGTGATATCGACCAACTCAAACCGCAGTTGCTCTGCCATCTGGCTAAATTCAGCATTGAACATTGCACGGGCAGATTGACCAAGTAAGGTGGGTGCAACATAACTGATCATTTCATCAACCAAACCCTGCTGTAAAAAGGCGGTGGACAAAGTTGCGCCAGCCTCAACCAATACATCATAAATTTGGTATTGTTGAGCCAAGGCCTGCAATAATTGATTTAAAGGTTGCGGTGACAATTGTATCACGCCTAAATCGGCAAGTTCCTGACGAAATGGAGTCATCACCATCACTGTTTCAGGATTTTGTAATATCTTGGCAACAAGTGGCAACTGTCCCTGACGGTCTAACACGATACGTTTGGGTTGTACCACGGTCTCAATATCAATATTGTCCAAGGAACGCACATTAAGTTCGCAGTCATCTGCCAGTACTGTTTGAATGCCCGTAATCACTGCACCAGAAACTGCACGCCAATGCTGTACATCCTGCCGCGCGGCCGGGCCTGTAATCCATTTCGATTCACCCGACGCCATCGCGGTACGTCCATCCAGACTGGATGCAATTTTTAAACGCACATACGGCAAACCCGTAGACATCGCTTTTAAAAAGCCCAAATTGAGCGTTTTCGCAGTTTCTACACAAATTCCTGTTTCAACTTCAATACCCGCTGCTTGTAAAATTTGAACGCCTTTTCCCGCGACTAATGGGTTTGGGTCTGAACAAGCGACCACGACTTTCTTCACCTGAGCTTTAACCAATGCTTCGGCACAGGGAGGTGTTCTGCCGTAATGCGCGCAGGGTTCCAGGGTCACATAAGCTGTCGCGCCTTTAGCATGTTCGCCCGCTTGGCGAAGTGCAAAAACTTCTGCATGCGGCTGCCCCGCCTTAGGATGGAACCCCTCTCCAATCAGTTGATCGTTCTTGACAAGGACACAGCCCACATTCGGATTTGGTTTTGTTGAATATTGTCCAAGCCGAGCCAACTCAATGGCACGTTGCATCCAATATTGATCTTGGGATAAATGATTTTGCGTGAACTCAGACATGATTTCTCTAACTCAGGCTTCATTTTCACGTTGTTGCATTTGCTCAATCTGACGACGAAATGCTTCAACATCCTGAAAATCTTGGTAAACAGAGGCAAAACGGACATAGGCGACATGATCCAGCGCAAACAGTGCCTGCATGACAATCTCACCAATGGTTCTCGACTTCACATCCCGCTCACCCAGACGGCGAATCTGCGACTGAATATCACTGAGCACCGTTTCAATTTGTTCCTGGGTCACAGGTCGCTTTTGCAGCGCATGCATCAATGAGCGGCGGAGTTTTTCCTCATCAAAGGGTTCACTTTTTCCATCTGATTTAATCACACGCGGCATCACCACTTCATAACTCTCAAAGGTGGTAAAACGCTCCCCGCAAACAACACACTCACGGCGACGGCGAATCTGGCAGCCTTCGGCGGCCAGACGGGAGTCAATCACTTTACTATCAGCAGCGTTACAAAATGGACAATGCATAGTGGCGCAGTTATTTATCACTTTGCTTAAGTGTAGCAAAGTTTAGGCAATTGCTGAACCTGAGCAAAAGCAGAGCACGGTTTTAATCATCGCATAAAGGGAAATTCAAGGGCAAAGACACAAAAAAACAGCCCTGATGGGCTGTTTTTGGATCACTGAATAATCAGTTATTCGATACGTTCGCCATGTTGGCTTAGGTCAAGACCCATACGTTCGTCATCAGCGCTGACACGGATACCAATCACCAGATCAATCACTTTAAGGATAATGAAAGTCACAACACCACTATATACGATTGTTGCTAATACACCTTCAATTTGAACCCAAAGTTGGCCAGCGAATGTCGGAGCAAGTACAACACCAGCAGCTTTAATGATTTCGTCACTGTAGAAGATACCTGTTAATACGGCACCCACCATACCACCCACAGCATGTAGACCAAAGGCATCCAATGCATCATCTGCTTTAAGTAGGCGTTTCAGTGCAGTAATCCCCCAGAAGCAAACCACGCCACCGATCAGACCCATCACCAACGCACCCCCGACACCAACGAAACCAGCAGCAGGTGTAATCACAACCAAACCAGCAACCGCACCAGAAGCACCACCAAGAACTGAGGCTTTACCACGAACGACACGCTCAACCACCAACCAAGAGAATGCGGCTGCGGCTGCGGCAACTTGAGTGACCAGGATTGCCATACTTGCACGAGCGCCAGCGCCTAATGCGCTACCACCGTTAAAGCCGAACCAGCCCACCCAGATCAGGCTTGCACCCACAACAGTTAAGGTCAGGTTATGTGGCGCCATTGACTCACGGCCCAAGCCTGTACGCTTACCCAGCATATAAGCAGCAACCAGACCAGCAACACCTGAGTTGATGTGAACTACTGTGCCACCAGCAAAGTCCAGTGCGCCTGCCTTGAATAACCAGCCATCCGCTGCCCACACCCAGTGTGTGATTGGTGCGTAAACCAGGATCACCCAAACTGCGATGAATGCCATGAATGCTGAATATTTCATACGGTCTGCAATTGAGCCGCTAATAATCGCAACAGTAATAATGGCAAAGGTCATTTGGAAAATAACAAACAGGCTTTCAGGAATAGTTCCACTCAAGGCATCGAATGCAACACCATTCAGAAAGGCTTTCGACAAGTCGCCAAAGTATGCGCCAGTACCAGAGAACGCAAGTGAGTAACCCGCAATCACCCAAATCAAGCTGACCAAAATTGCCGCAGAAAGGCTGAACATCATGGTACTGAGTACGTTTTTCTTACGAACCATACCACCGTAGAACAAAGCCAGACCTGGAATGGTCATTAACAGAACCAACGCTGTTGAAACCAGAATCCAAGCCGTGTCACCTGTATCCACTGTCGGTACAGCTTCAGCGGCAGGAGCAGCTTCCACAGGAGCTGGTGTTTCTACTGCAATAACTTCTGTTGTTGTGCCATTATCAGCCACAGCTACAGTTTGTTCAGCAGTGACTGGTGCGGATGCAGCATCTTCTGCCCAAACCACGGCAGAGCCACCCAAGAGTGCGCCAGATAGACTGAGCGCCATAAGCATTTTTTTCATTCGTGTCCCCCAACCTTATTTTGTGAGTTATCTGTCTTAATTTTTAACTCAGCAAACTTTATGCCAATTTAGACAGCGTCTGGCCCAGTCTCACCAGTACGAATACGGATGACTTGTTCTAGATTGGTGACAAAGATTTTTCCGTCACCGATTTTTCCTGTGCTTGCGACACGGGTAATTGATTCGATCACCGCATCAACCATTTCATCGCTAATCGCAATTTCAATCTTTACTTTTGGTAGGAAATCAACCACATACTCTGCACCACGGTACAGTTCTGTGTGACCTTTTTGACGCCCGAAACCTTTGACTTCAGTTACGGTAATCCCTTGAACACCAATATCAGAGAGTGCTTCACGCACGTCATCCAATTTGAATGGTTTTACAATTGCAGTTACAAGCTTCATGTTTGTTTTCCTTCGGCTTATTTTCACCAGTAAGGTTTTATATTCAATTTTCATGCCAATATTTAAAGGTTGGGGGTTTTTAAATACTGGACATAAGCTTTCTTTATAACCTATTTAGCCTTGAAGATGTAGATACCCAATCGAAAATAAGTTTCAATTGCGACTATTTAGCTAAATTTATCAGTCAATCATCCAGCCATGATGCACAAGGCTATGGGAATGCGGTGAGCAGTGATACACTGGGCAACAAATACACATAACCGATTGAGCACTTTATGATTGAGACACTTTTACAAGCCATTTTGCAGCAAGTTGACCAGCCGAAAAAAGATTTAGAAAAAAATTTACGCGCCCTCCTGAATGAAAGTATCGAAAAACTGGATCTGGTTTCAAAACAGGAGCTGGATCGTCAGCGAACAGCACTGAATTTGGCCAACCAGCGCCTGAGTGAGTTACAACAGCAAATGGAAACACTTGAAGAAATGGTGCAGAACAAAAAATAAGCACCAACTCAGTGCAACCAATACTGAACAATGACTAAAAATAAAGCACCATGATGGAACAATAACAAATGTCTTTTGCCAAAATTTATACGAGAGGCTTACTGGGGCTACATGCCCCCCAGATCGAAGTGGAAGTCCATATCAGCTCAGGCCTACCCTCCCTAACCATTGTGGGGTTGCCTGAAGCCGCAGTCCGTGAGAGCAAGGACCGTGTGCGCTCTGCGATTATCAACAGTGGTTTTCTTTTTCCAACCAAGCGTTTAACCATTAATCTGGCACCCGCAGACCTGCCCAAGGATGGTTCCCGTCTGGACTTGCCGATTGCACTGGGTATTCTGATCGCCTCTGGACAGTTACCTGAAAATTGTACCGATGGTTTTGAATTTATTGGAGAACTGGCACTGGATGGGCACTTACGCCCTGTTTCAGGAACATTGACCATTGCCATGGCTTGCCAACAGGCACGACATCGCTTGTTACTGCCAACCGCTAATCTCGATGAAGCCAGCCAACTGCCTGAATTTGAAGTGTATGCAGCCAGTCATTTACAGCAGGTGTGTGCACATTTTCTGGGCAATTCGCCACTAAAAGCTGCACCACAAAAATCAATGACGGCATCCTCACGTTATCCATTTGACCTTGCCGATGTCAAAGGACAGTTACGCGCCCGCCGTGCGCTGGAAATTGCCGCGGCTGGTGGACACTCATTATTATTTAAGGGGCCGCCAGGCACAGGTAAAACCTTGCTCGCCTCGCGTTTGCCCTCTATTTTACCGCCATTAAATGCACAGGAAAATTTAGAGGTTGCCAGCATCTACTCAGTTGCAAATGCTCAGCACACTTTCGGGCAAAGGCCGTTTCGCGCACCACACCATACTGCTTCGGCAATTGCATTGGTTGGGGGTGGTTCACAACCCAAACCAGGTGAAATTACCCTGGCCCATTTAGGTGTGTTATTTTTGGATGAATTGCCTGAGTTTGACCGAAAAGTGCTTGAGGTTTTACGCCAGCCACTTGAATCCAAAGAAATTGTCATTTCTCGCGCTGCAAGGCAAATGACCTTTCCAGCAAATTTCCAGTTTATCGCCGCGATGAATCCCTGTCCCTGTGGCTATGCCTTTAATCAGGACAGTCGCTGCCAATGTTCACCTGAAAGTATCCAACGCTATCAAAACCGTATTTCTGGCCCATTGCTGGATCGTATTGACCTGCATATTGATGTACCGCCTTTGCAGGCAAATGAATTACAAGAACGGACACCGAGTGAAAACTCTGAAACGGTGCGTCAGCGGGTGATGAAAGCCTATCAACAGCAAATTCAGCGGCAGAAATGTTTAAATCAGGCACTTTCACCTACTTTGCTGGAGCAATATGCCTGTCTGGATGACAGCTCAAGCAAAATTATTGAGATGGCCCAACAGCGCCTAAATCTTTCAGCACGTGCCTACCATCGGGTGTTACGGGTGGCACGAACCATTGCGGATTTGGCAGAAAGTGAAATCATCTCAAGTTCACACTTGACTGAAGCACTGTCTTATCGGGGTAATTCAACCTAAAATCAGGCCATAAAAAAAGCGACCTTAGAGGTCGCTTTGATTTTTATTGTTATTAGAAAGCGTAAGCCAGTCCCAACACAACCTTGTTCTTTTGTTTGATGTCAGTACGGTCATAGCCACCCAGGATGTAATCCAGACTCCAGTTTGCACCTGTTTCACCTAAAGCATGAGACAAACCAAGCGTTGCATGACGGAAAGCAAAAGTGTTTTCTGTTTTTGCAGTGAACTCATCATCATCCCCATAATAATAAGCACCAATCTGCGCCTTACCTGTAAAACCAGCAGGCAAGGCAGGTGCATAAGTCGCAAGGAAATAGGTGTCACCCTTATTACCGAAAGTAACGTTGTTGAGTAGCGTTTGAGCCGTTACGGTGAGTTCTTTATAGCTTAGACCCAGGAAAGTTTCATATCCTGTTGATTCCCAGCCAGGATAGTAATAATAAATTGTTCCACCAACTTGATAGCCTAGATTATCTGTGATTTTGCCTTTATAACCTGCATAAAAATCACTTTCAAAAGAATCCCTTGAGTTTGTATCGCTACAGCCATCTGGGTTTAGGCAGGCATATGAATAATCCAGGGTTGAAAACCAATAACCTAGATAGAAACCATTGTAGCCATAGTCCAGTCCACCCTGTACAGCTGGACCACTATTTTCAGGTGCATTGGTAATGCCACGTAAATTATAGCTGGATACAGCACTAATATTACCTGTGACTTCACCTGGGAATGGAAGCTTACTATCCTCAGCCAAAGCAAAAGTTGACATTGCAGCCATAACACTTAAAGCAACAGCCTTGCATGCAAATTTCATCATATTGATCTCCCCCATATTATAGATGTTCAACTGATTCATGTTTTGAATTGCATCACTGTGTAATCAGCAAATGCTGTGCCAGTTTTTATGGAATGCAGGGCCTTTAGAAAAAATTTTGTACAATAATATCTTTTTATGTTAAATAACAATTAGATATAAAAATTAATTATGATTACCCCTCCTGATAAATTTTAACATTTACTCAGGATTTGCCGACATGGGGCAGTAATAGTGTGCGCTCATGGAGAATGTTGGCACATGAAAACGGCGCTTTTTTTTAGCGTTCCTGTGCGCCGTAAAGGTGCAGGGATGCTTTTCCCTATACTGAATGGGTCACTCACATTAGGTGAATTTCGGATATAAAAAACAGCCAGCATATGTGCTGGCTGTTTTCTTCGCTAGAGGAGCTGGCAAACCTTTATAAATAAAAGTTCAACACATCCCTAGCCCCCATTAGAACGCCTTGGTTAAGGTAAACACCGCACCCGTTTCTGTACCGCGTTTGTATGGTTGGGCATTGGCATCAATATTGGTGCCAATCGCAGCCAATTCAGCAGTCAAGCCAGAAACAGACTTCACGTTATAGGTGAGGCCCACTTTCCAGTCAACATAGGTGTCATCTTCACTGCCACTGTCGCTAAAGTCGTAGTTATCCACCTTGGTATAGCCAACGCTTGCCACACCACCAAAGCCAGCGGCAAACGGCACATTATAGGTTGCATTTACATACCAGCCATTCTCGTCCAGACCAGCAAAGTCATTGGTATAGTTGACTGCACCCAGCAAGCTGTCACCAGAGGTCAATACATCCTTGAATCCAAGTTTTGCGTAAAGCTCAAGCCAGTTGATATCTGATGCGCTTGGATAACCGTAATACCATAGGCCAACATCCAAAGTGGGTTTGCCTGCAAATGGCAGTTCAGTTGCATAACCAACATATGGGTCTAGCTCAAGATGTGGATCAGCACCACCAAAATTTACATTGGAACCCCAGACACCCGCATAAAGGCCTGATTCATGCGTTAATGCAAAGCCAACTTGCACCGCAGGGTCATTTTCAGTTTGGGTCACACCACGATAACGGTAATCTGAAGTTAAGGCAGCGGTTCCTGCAAAGCTTACACCTGCCTGAGACAGCGCATTCGATTCTTCAGCCATTGCCAAAGTTGAAGCCATCGCCATAACACTTAACGCCACTGCTTTATATGCAAGTTTCATCATTTGATCTCCCCATGATGGATATTTGACTGATTTATGTTTTAAATTGCATCAAAATGTATCTTGCAAAGGTTATGCCAACTCAACAAAAGACAATAAAATCATATATTTGTATTATTAAAGGACTAAAAAGCATTTTCACTTTCCCTATTTATAAGCTTGATGCAGGATTTCGGCTGAAATTTGAACCATTTAAAGGCATATAAATAAAACCATACTATTTTTCGCACAAAAACAATGCTTTTTTAACCCATGAAAACCGCTGGAATGATTGAAACTTATTATTGCAGGCCCTCTCCAGATAAAATGTTCAATAAAAATGCAAAAATGCGCCAGATGCAATCGACCCAGATAGGGTTAAGCACCAATACCATTCATCGGGATGGTATTTTTTACTAGCCAAATGAGCTAATTTCAACCAAGTAGTAAATAAATAATTAAATTAAAAGAAAAAATACA
>NZ_DDAH01000043.1:4195-10215 GCF_002333245.1 Acinetobacter sp. UBA2063 | reverse complement strand
TCTAGCAGTAGGAATCCCCGTCCTTTAGGTCGGGGAGGATGTCAATTAACTGAACACCGCAATATCAATAGTCGCCGTTTACATGCGGTTGGTAGTTCTCTTGGTATTTATTTTTGGGCGAAAGCCATCCGCCAACGTAAGGCAAAATACTTGGCTTATGGCTTATTGTCTGGCTATGCCTGTGCGTGGGTGGGGCACTTCTTTCATGAACATAATAAGCCAGCAAGTTTTAAACAACCGCTTTATAGCTTTATCTCTGACTGGAGAATGTTGTCTGATATCGTACGTGGTCGCTTGAGTTTAATTGATCGTAAATTTGATAAAATTGATTCCTAATTTAAAAAATCCCTTAAACGACATTCGATGTCGTAAAGTCGCTTTAGGCGGCTTTTTTATTGTATTGATATCCGTTAGGCTTGGAAAAAATCAAGGTAAAATAAAAGTATGGAACAACTCAACCCATCTGACTTAAAAGCAATTCTTCATTCTAAACGGGCCAATCTGTACTACCTTGAACATTGCCGAGTGATGCAGAAAGATGGTCGAGTTTTATACCTGACCGAAGCCAAAAATGAAAACCAGTACTGGAATATTCCGATTGCCAATACCACTGTAATTTTACTCGGCACAGGCACATCCATCACCCAAGCTGCAATGCGAATGCTGTGTAGTGCAGGTGTGTTGGTTGGTTTTTGTGGCGGTGGTGGGACACCGCTATTTTCAGGCAGTGAAGTGGAATGGTTGACTCCACAAAGTGAATATCGCCCAACGGAGTACATGCAGGGGTGGATGAGTTTCTGGTTTGATGATGTCAAACGTTTAGAGGTGGCGAAAGCCTTTCAAATTGCTCGTATTGAATTTATCCGTAAAATCTGGGCAAAAGATAAAGATTTAAAAGATGAAGGTTTTTATCTGGATGATGCGGATATTAGCCAAGCTTTAATCGGTTTTGAAAATAAAATTCCACATCAAACCAAAGTTGGTGATTTGTTACTTGCCGAAGCCATGACTACGAAACAGCTTTATAAAATTGCAGCAACTCGGTGCAAACTCAGTTTTGAGCGTAATCCTGAACAGGGCGATTTAGCCAATGACTTTCTTAATCATGGCAATTATCTAGCTTATGGACTCAGCGCAACCACGCTTTGGGTGTTAGGTATTTCACATAGTTTTGCAGTGATGCATGGCAAAACCCGACGTGGGGCTTTGGTGTTTGATGTGGCTGATTTGATTAAGGATGCGGTGGTATTGCCATGGGCGTTTATTTGTGCCAAAGAGGGGATGACTGAGCAGGAGTTCCGCCAACAGCTATTGCAAAAATTCACAGAATATCGTTGTCTGGATTGGATGTTTGAGCAGGTGAAATTGCAGGCATTAAATAGTAGCAAATCAGATTAATTTGAGAATTCTATAATTTTTGAATCTACATACAGATGAATTCGTATATCTTATAACAGAAATACTTTATAGGTTGATTTTATTTTCTAAATCGATTAGGATATTTATTGAGCGATAAATATACACCATCACATCAGTGATGGGCTATTTTTTAATCATCGCTTGTGATTTTAGTTCATGACATTAGGAGAAAAATATGTCAAATAAATCAACTCATGTTGTTCCAAATGCTGAAGGTGGTTGGGATATCAAACAAAGTGGTGGGCAGCGTTCCTCAGGACATTTTGATACGAAGCAAGAAGCAGTTCAGCGAGCTCGAACAATAAGTCAAAATCAAAACACGGAATTAGTTGTTCACAATAAAGATGGACGTATTGCAGGAAAAGATAGTCATGGAAATGATCCTTATCCACCAAAAGGATAATGTTTATTAGTCATATCGACTGTTTAGAAATATAAAGTATTGCTGTTTGATTTATTGCCGCACAGGCAAATTAAGACACATAGATTTGAAATATCTAAAGATATTTCAAATCTTCTATATAATTTAGAGAATAAAAAAATGATTGTCACCTTTATTTCTCAATGCGAAAAGAAAGCAATCCCTCGAACTCGTCGTGTATTGGATGCCTTTGCAGATCGCATAGGAGATAATACTTGGCAAACGGTGATTACGGAAGATGGTTTGGTTACTGTAAAAAATTTATTACGAAAAACTGCCAGTAAAAATACGGCTGTGAGTTGTCATTGGATACGTGGGCGGCGTAGAAGTGAGTTGATGTGGATTGTGGGAAACCGAAATAAGTTTAATAGTGAAGGCATTGTACCTGTAAATACCACCAAAAAAAGTTTAGCTCAAAATAAATGGGAAAATGACTGGCATTATTTGCCTTTAATTAAGGCACTTGTGGCGGTATCTGCTTTACTGCATGATTGGGGCAAAGCAACAGTTCTTTTCCAAGAAAAATTAAAACCTCAAAGTAATAATAGCAAGAAAGGCGATCCGTTACGGCATGAGTGGATTTCCTGTCTTTTGCTCAATGCGTTGGTGCAATCATCAGGTGATATTGATTCTGATGAAGCATGGCTGAATTTATTAATAGCGCAGAAATGGGATGAAGAATTATTAAAACAAACGATTATTAAAAATTCAGACCAATCTAAAGTCTTGGATCAATTACCACCTTTGGCGCAATTGGTGGCTTGGTTGATCGTCTCACACCATCGTTTACCTGCTTTAAAGGATGAACAACGACGTAGAGATTATGCTGATACAAAAAAAGAAACACTGACAAGTTTGTTTAAAAGTATAAAAGTAGACTGGGGCTATCAAAATAAATTTGATGAACAGGATTATCAGCAACGTCTTAAACTTTGTTTTGAATTTGAACAAGGTTTATTAAACCAATCTGTTGAGTGGACAAAACAAATCAAAAAATGGTCAGCTCGATTATTGCAAGAATCACATACAACCGAACAAATCTTTGCAGATGGGAGTTGGCGAGTCATTTTACATCATGCTCGATTATGTTTGATGTTGGGCGATCATTACTATTCATCTTGTGAAGCAGATAAAACATGGAAAACCCGCTTATCCTTGAGAGCAAATACTGATCCAAAAACCAAACAATTGAAGCAATTTTTAGATGAGCATCTGGTGCGAGTCAGTGATAATGCAATGCGAGTGGCGCAGTCATTGAGTCGTTTAGCCGATGAGATGGAACCTGCTTATGATGTTCAAAAATTAAAAAAGAAAAGTCCTCAAGGTTTTGAATGGCAAGATCAGGCAGTAAAAGGCATTCAGCAATTTATTCAAAAAAATGAAGCTGCTGAAAAACAGGGCTGGTTTATTGTCAATATGGCAAGCACAGGTAAAGGAAAAACGATTGCCAATGCCAAGATTATGCAAGCTTTATCTAAAGATGCGCAGTCATTACGTTATATTTTGGCATTGGGTTTAAGAACCTTAACATTACAAACAGGCGATTCTTATCGTCATGATATTGGTTTAAGTAATGATGAGCTTGCTGTTTTAATTGGTTCAAAAGCAGTTCAGGAACTCCATCATCACAATACAAAAAAACCTCAGCAGGATGAATCTCATCTCATAGAGGAAATTGGCTCGGAGTCATTGGAGGAATTGTTAGATAATGAGCTAGATTATGATGCCATGCCACAAGCTGATTTTATGAATGCATTATTTCCTCAAAATCAGGCTGAACGTAATAAAGCATTTTTATATAAACCTGTATTAGCATGTACCATTGACCATTTGATGGCTGCGACTGAAACTAAACGTGGCGGAAAATATATTTTACCGAGTTTAAGGCTTTCATCTTCTGATTTGGTGATTGATGAGGTTGACGATTTTAATGGTCAGGATTTAATTGCCATTGCTCGCCTTGTCCATTTAACAGGAATGTTGGGTCGCAAGGTAATGATTTCATCTGCAACCATTCCACCTGCATTGGCTGAGGGATTTTTTAATGCTTATCAACAAGGTTGGGTGTTGTACTGTGCGTTTAAGAAATTAAAGCAGACCAATACTGTTGCCATGTGGGTGGATGAGTTTAAAACTCAAATTCAAGCTATTGATCTGGACAATCAAAAAGAGGCAATCCAACATTATAAAAATGCCCATGATAAGTTTGTTGATTTGCGCTCAGATGCTTTGAGCAAACAAGTGATTAAACATAAAGCTTATATTGTGGATTGTGCTGATCTTGTGGCTGAAAAGGAAATACAACGCCTAGAACAAAGTTTACAAGCTCAATATTTTGAAAGAATTAAACAGAATATTGAACGTTTACATCACGATCATCACAGTATAGATGCGAAAACAGGGAAAAAAGTCTCTTTTGGTGTGGTACGTGTGGCGAATATTCCACCTTGTGTTGCTTTAACTCAATACCTGCTCAATGCTGAATGGTCACAGGAGATTGCACCTCGTGTCATGGCGTATCATAGTCGGCAAGTCTTAGTGTTGCGAAGTGAGCAGGAAAAACATTTAGATCATGTTTTAAAACGTAAGGAAAAACTAGGAGAACAAGCGGCTGCATTTTCAGATGAGGTGATTCGTCAGCATTTAGATGTGACAGATTACGATAATGTAATTTTTATTCTAGTTGCAACGCCAGTTGAAGAAGTGGGGCGAGATCATGATTTTGACTGGGCAGTTGTTGAACCATCATCTTATCGCTCAATTATTCAGTTGTCTGGACGAGTTTTACGTCATCGAAAATTGGAACAAGACATTCAAAAGCCAAATATTGCTTTAATGCAATATAATTTAAAAGGATTACGCAAAGCTAAAGTTGCCTTTGAAAAGCCTGGTTTTGAAATAAATAATGATAAGTTTAAATTACAGAACAAAAATTTAAATGAGTTATTAGATATTTCAGGAACTGAATTTAGTATTAATGCCAGTCCAAGAATTAAAGCCAATCAACCCTTACAGGCGATAAAGAAATTGGCGGATTTAGAGCATGCAGTCATGGCAGATGCCTTAACTTCATATAATAAGGTTGGGGCAAAACCATTGAATTCATGGCTAACTCAAAAATGGTTTTTAACCGCTCTGCCACAGCAATTTAATCCATTTAGACAAAGCTCTCCTAATATTCAGCTTTTTGCACTATGGAAAGATCGTAAGCTTGTATTTTGTGAAAAAGATGATTTGGGGCGGTATATTGATCGGAATGGCTTCTATAACATTCATCCTTTTCAATTGAATGAATTAGAACAACAGCGATTATGGTTAAATCGAAACTATTACGACATTTTGTGTCGTTTCGTACTTGATAAATGTGTTGAAAATGAGGATATTGAGGAAGAAGTAGAAAAGTTATCCAAGCGTTATGGGGAAATTATGTTGCCTGAATATGATGAAAATAAAAAACTCATGTATTCAGAACAATTTGGACTTGTAGTTTTAGATCAATAATAAAGAGGAGAGAACATGACGGAAAGCATTCAGAATTTCTTAAATGAACGTAAAGAACTTTGGTTAAAGGATCGTTTAAAAAAAGCAGAAAATGACAGTGTAATTTCAGAATTACAAGGTCAAGCGGATGATAAATTTAGTTTGAAAGAATGGTTGCCTGATGCCGCAAAGAGGGTTACACAGCTTTCTATGGTGAGTCATCCAAGTAAATTTAGTCATCCTAGTGCAAAAACATCAAGTGTGATTGCTCAAGCAAAACAGATTAATGATGGTTATTTACGCAGTGGAAATGTCAGCTATCCATTAGATGTGTTTGGTAATGCTGCTGCGATGGATGTTTTTAAATTTTTATCCTTACCACTCACTGAAAAACTGACAGTATTAGATGGTTTTGAACGGCAAGAAGAGAGTTTAAAAACATTACTTGTTGGCGCTGATTTAGACTTTGAGACATTAGGTACAGAATTTCTAAAAATAAAAGCGACAGATACTTCGGTAAAAACTGATCATTTAGTGAAGCAGGTTTATTTCCCGATTGAGCAGGCTGAATATCATTTATTGTCTGTTTTAACGCCATCAGGTTTAATCACTCGATTAAAACAATCAATTGATACAATACGTTTTTCTGAAGAAACTAAACAGGCTAAAGAGTTACGCAGGAAAAATGAGCATCATGAAC
>NZ_DDAH01000043.1:362-4046 GCF_002333245.1 Acinetobacter sp. UBA2063 | reverse complement strand
ATGAAATAGGTTATGCTGATATTTTTGATCTCACCATAACAGCTTATGGTGGAACACAGCCACAAAACGTCAGTGTTTTAAATAGTCAGAATGCAGGGCGAGCATATCTATTATCAAGCTGTCCACCTATGTTAGAAAAAAGAGCAATTCGTTTACCTAAAACAGACTTCTTTGCACAATGTTTATATCGAAAAAATTATCAGGAAAGTTTTATTCAGCTTCATAAATTTATGCAGCTTGATTTAAATAATGATGACATTCGTACAGCAATACGAAATATTATTCAGTTTGTCATTGATCAAATATTAGTACTGGCATCTAAGACTCGAGAATATTCTGTTGAGGGGTGGTCAAATCAGGACTATTACGCAAGTTTGCCAAAATTACAGCGTATTTGGTTGGATAAAATTTATCAAACAGAACGAGACGAAGATGATGATTGGCGTAATGACTTAAGCAAGGAAATTGCACGTTGGATATTGCGAAGCTATGAAAAAGTGATTAGTGATGCTTATAAATTAGGAACTGGCGAGATACTGGATGTTAAACAACGTGTAGAAAAATCATTACAACAAGCAAAGGAGTTTTTTTAATGCGCCAGTTTTTATTGATACCTCATTTAAAACTCCATAATGCCAATGCAATGAGTAGTCCATATACCATTGGCTTTCCTGCAATGACCGCTTGGCTAGGTGCAGTTCATGCTTTACAACGCAAGTTACAAAGCAAAGGCTGTGAGGTATCTTTGACTAAAGTCGGGGTGAGTTGTCATGAATTTAATTTGCAAACTTATAAAGGGCAAGGAGATTTCGTTCATTCAATTATTGGCACAGCCAATCCTTTGGACAAAGGTGGAAGTCGACCTGCTTTTATTGAAGAAGCACGTTGCCATTTGGAAGTCTCCTTATTAATTGAATGTCAAAATATAGACCCTGATGAGAAAGAACAGTTTTTAGAAGATGCTCAACAGCTTATTTGTAGTATGAAGTTCGCAAGTGGGGATGTTCTAGCTGTTAAAAAATGTCAAATACTACAATTTGATGAAGATGCAGATCAGGATCGGGAGTTAAAGCCGATTTTAAATAAACTGATGCTTGGACATGTATTGGTTGAACGCCGTGATCTAGTCATAGAAAGTATGAAACAAGGTAAAGATGCTTTGGATGCTGTTTTAGACTATTTAAAAGTTACACATAGTTCTAGCGTAGATGAAAATGGCAAAGTGATATGGACTTCCAAGCGTAACGCACAGGGTTGGTTAGTACCGATTGCAGTCGGTTTTCAGGGTATTTCAGAGTTAGGTATTGCTAAAAACCAACGTGATGCCGATACACCACACCGTTTTGCGGAAGCTGTTTTGACGCTGGGGGAATTTATAATGCCTTATCGTATTGAAAGTATTGATCAACTACTATGGCAATATCATGTTGATTTAGAAAATAATTTATATCTTTGCCAAAACTCAACAACAATCTGATTTAAAAACTGAAAAAAGGAAAAGCTCATGGCTAAAAATGAAAAAGCAGTTGCAAGTGTACTCGCATTTGAAAAGAAACTTGTTCCATCCGATGGATATTTTTATGGTACGAGTTGGGAAAATCGTAATGAGCAAACGCCATTAAAACTCATTCAGAAATCAGTACGAGGAACAATTTCAAACCGTTTAAAACCTGTGGTTGCAGGTGATCCAATGAAACTGAATGCAGAAGTTGAAAAAGCGAATTTACAAACTGTAGATGCTTGTGCATTAGGTGAAAATCAAGACACTTTAAAGGTTGGATTCACTCTAAAAGTATTGGGTGGGGTTGAAAACCCATCTGCTTGTAATAATGAAACGTTCTTAAAATCATATAATGATGTCGCTAAAAATTATATTGCGACGTATGGCTTTACTGAACTTGCAAAACGCTATGCACTGAATATCGCCAATGCTCGTTTTTTATGGCGCAACCGCGTAGGTGCTGAAAAAGTAGAAGTAGTTGTGACTGTGAATGATCAAGCAACAGTGACATTTAATGCTTTGGAATATCCACTTCATAACTTCGATCAAGTAGACGAGAAAGTACAAGCCTTAGCGAATCAAATTGCAAGTGCCTTAAGAGGGGAAGTCCCATATTTACTGATTAAAGTTGAAGCTTATGCTTTGGTGGGTAAAGGTCAAGAAGTCTATCCAAGTGAAGAACTTGTATTAGATAAAGGTAAAGGTGAAAAAAGTAAAATCCTTTACCATGTAAATGATGTTGCAGCCATGCATTCACAAAAGTTAGGTAATGCTTTGCGTACCATAGATACTTGGTATCCTGAATTTGATGAGAAAAAAACAGCGATTGCGATTGAGCCATACGGTGCAGTGACCAATCTTGGCAAAGCGTATCGTACCCCGAAAGATAAAAAAGACTTTTTTACTTTATTTGATAAATATGCATTAGGCGAATCACTTGAGAATCCTGAGCAAGAGCATTACGTCATGGCTGTTTTGGTGCGTGGTGGTGTCTTTGGTCAAAGTAGCAAGGATTAACTATGCTCTATTATTTAGAAATTACTTTATTGGAGCAGGAGGAAATTCCTCTGCATCTAATTTGGTCAAAAGTATATACCCAATTACATATTGCTTTTGCTGAACAAGCCGATGAACAGGGCAAGATTGTTTATGGTATTTCTTTCCCTAAGTATCGTTTAATTCAGCAGAAAAAATTGGGTTATTTAGGCGATAAAATTCGTATTTTTGCGGATTCAGTCGAAACATTGGAACAACTAAACTTAAACCATTGGCTAGAAAGACTGCAAGATTATGTGCATGTCTTATCTGCTCGTGAAGTTCCAGAAGATAAGATCAATGGCTATGCAACTTACTTTAAAGCCAATCCAAAATTAACGATTGAACAGCGTATTTTGCATCAAGCAAAACGCCGTGGAATTTCAATTGAAGAGGCAAAGGAACACTTTAAAGCATTGGAACTGACGGAGACTTTTGAACCTTATATTAATATGAAAAGCCAAACCAACGATATGAACTTCCGTTTGATTATTGGGAAAAAACGTGTTGATGAAGCATGTATTGGAAAATTTGGAAGCTATGGATTAAGTCGTACATCCACAGTACCAGAGTTTTAACCCAATATTTTTTAGACTCTTTAACAGCTTAATAAAATCAATAAGTTACAACAAGCCATTTTTTGATTGGGTAAATTTATAAAATACATGATAAATGCTTGTTGTAACTTATATTTTTGCTTTATTATAACTGTTCATGGCGACATACGCCATTTAGAAATATCAGTGTTCGTAAAGATTTAGATAACCCAGGTTCATGGCGACATACGCCATTTAGAAAAACACAGCAAGACCTGGGCGCAATGAAAGATAGTTCATGGCGACATACGCCATTTAGAAATGTACTGGCAGCAGTTAAAGCAACAGCACCACGTTCATGGCGACATACGCCATTTAGAAATGTTGAATCGGGACTATGTGCAGTGTAGCGCCGTTCATGGCGACATACGCCATTTAGAAAATAAGAAAACGTCAGCATAAGAACGGCCGTAAGTTCATGGCGACATACGCCATTTAGAAACACTGGAATGATGCAGCAGGGTCAAAAGGAGTTGTTCATGGCGACATACGCCATTTAGAAATCGACTTTCGGGCTGTATGACGCTTGCTTCAGGTTCATGGCGACATACG
>NZ_DDAH01000043.1:0-188 GCF_002333245.1 Acinetobacter sp. UBA2063 | reverse complement strand
CATACGCCATTTAGAAAACAAAAAAACATCTGCATAAGAGCGACCGTAAGTTCATGGCGACATACGCCATTTAGAAATGTGCATCATTCGGTTTAAAAGGTAATTCAAAGTTCATGGCGACATACGCCATTTAGAAAATTTGGCATCATCAAATGATGAACCAACAGGAGTTCATGGCGACATACGCC
>NZ_DDAH01000227.1:0-7328 GCF_002333245.1 Acinetobacter sp. UBA2063 | reverse complement strand
ATCGTGGTCGCGATCAACAAAATGGACTTGGTTGAGTTCTCTGAAGCACGTTTCAACGAAATTCAGGTTGAATATGATGCCTTTGTCAGCCAGTTAGGTAATCGCCGCCCTGAAAATATTGTATTCGTGCCAATCTCGGCATTGAATGGTGATAATGTGGTGAATCCATCAGCAAGCACGCCGTGGTACAAGGGTCAAACCTTGATGAACATCCTTGAGTCAGTGGAAATTAAACGTGATTCAAATAAAAAAGAATTCCGTTTCCCTGTTCAGTATGTAAACCGTCCAAACCTTGATTTCCGTGGCTTTGCAGGAACGATTGCGCTGGGCGAAATCAATGTGGGTGATGAGATTGTTGCATTGCCATCAGGTAAAAAATCAACGGTCAAAGAGATTGTGACCTTTGATGGCAACATTGAGCAAGCCATCGCAGGTCAGGCGGTGACCTTAACGCTGAATGATGAAATTGATATTTCCCGTGGTAACGTTTTAGTCCGTGCTGGCGAACAACCCTTGATTTCACGTTCTGTACGCGCATCAGTGGTGTGGATGACTGAGCATCCTTTGGTCAAAGGCAAACTGTACAATGTGAAGATTGGTACACAGACTGTTCCTGCCAAAGTGACTGAAATTAACTTCCGTGTGAATGTCAATACACTTGAACATACTCAGGTTGAAGAGCTTGAACTGAACGCGATTGCAGATGTAGTGATTGAATTTGATGCGCCAGTGGTGTTTGATCAATATCAGGACAGCCGTTATACAGGTTCATTTATCTTTATTGACCGTTTAAGCAACGTTACTGTTGGTGCAGGAATGGTTGAAGCGGCAGTTGAATGGACGGCGCATAGCAATCCCGTCACTGCGGAGGATCGTGCGGCACGTTTGGGTCAAAAATCTGCGGTGATTGGTGTTTCAGCGCAATTGATTGAACAGGCTCAGACTTTGGAAAGTTTATTGATTCAACAGGGTGTGGTGGCAATTGCCAAAGCAAATTTGACTGCTGAGCAAATCAATTTGTTACGTGAAACAGGTGTGGTGGTGATCACGACAACTGTAGAGGGTACAGATACTGATGTGACAGCGGATAGTGTTGAAGAGGCTGCTGGAAAAGTAGTGGAATTGGTTCGTCTTTAATAGCTTGGACTGACTTGTAAAAGTCTGCTTATGCAGGCTTTTTTATTTTATAAATTCGAGATTTATATCTTTGAAGGTTCTTGATTCTTCAATTTAATTTAAAATAGCGATAAATATATCGGGCTGATATTTTTTTTATTCTGTTTTGCTATGGCTTTTATGAGACAATACTTCTTTAAGTTTGTATATAAGGACTCCCATGATTGAGCAATCTGCTGAATCTTTAAGCGATATCGAAATTTTAGACATTTTACAGTCGATGAAAAAAGATGAGCTTGATGTAGAAGCCAAAGAGATGATCCGTAATGGGGGAAAAGCTGGACGTCAGGAAGCGCACAAACAGGCGTTGGTGGCACTAAACACCAGTTTTGAAGAAAAGTTTGTGGAAGCGGTGACATTGGCGTTGGGTTTGAATTCAGGTCAGGCCAAAAAAATCCGTTATAAAAAAGACCGTATCCGTATTTTAAAGGCGCGTGGGATTGATTATCTGGCGATTGATGGCGCAGAAACAGCCCAGGTTTTGGCTCAGGTCGCACAGGCAATTGCCCGTGAAGACGCGATGGTCACGCATGATTTGCACAATATTTTTCCATTCTGGAAAGAGGGCTGGCCGATGGTTCAGTTTGACAATGCCTACAAAGTTCTGGCGGAAGATATTTCCATTCATTATCAGGCAATGCTCGATGAATTAATTTCATTGTATGGTGCAAATTAAAATATAGTGGTGGAATCACATTCTTTGTATTGCTCTTTACCATTATCGCTTTGTTATTTGGATTTATTGCAAAGTGAAAAAAGCCCATCTAAATGGGCTTTCTGTTTATTAGGATTAATTTTCCTGTGTGGGTGACTCTGTTTCTAAATTCGGCATGATTTGAGTCACAAGCAGTTGGTCAATTTTATAATGATCAATATCTACTACTTCAAACTTAAAACCCGCATATTCTACAGCATCGGCTGGACGCGGAATCTTCCGCAAGCGATACATGATAAAACCCGCAATGGTTTCGTAGTTTTCATTTTCTGGAAACTCTTCAATCGCCAGCGCATGTTTCACATCTTCTATTGGCGTGCTGCCATCAATAAACCATGAATGGTTGTCCCGTTTGATGATCTGCTGTTCCTCTTCCATTGGTGTCACCCAGTCACCCATCACAGTAATCATGATGTCACTGAGGGTAATTACACCCACCACCAACGCATATTCATTGATGACGACTGCAAATTTTTCTTTGGTTGAACGAAAACGGTCCAGCAGTTCAGACAGGGTGAGGGTGTCAGGAATAATCAGGACGGTACGGATGGTTGATTCATTCAGTTGAAGCAATGACTGGTTGTTTAGAATCCGAACCAGAATATCTTTGGCATCCACATAGCCAATCACCTGATCAATGTGTTCATTACAGACAAGGAATTTTGAATAAGGATATTCCGCCAGTTTTTGCCGAATACTGTTTTCATTTTCTTTCAGGGTAAAATACACCACATTTTCACGTGTGGTCATACTGGATGGAACTGTGCGTTCCTCAAGCTCAAACACATTCTCAATAAAATGGTGTTCCTGTTTTTGTAGAACGCCTGCCTGCGCACCTGCATCCATAACTGCTGAAATATCATCAAAGGTGATATTGTCATCACGTATGGTATTTACCTTAAATAGGCGGAACAACAGGTTGGCAATCGCATTGATTCCCCAAGCCAGAGGTTTACAGATTTTGATGAAAATCTGAATTGGCTCAATCACCCTAATCGAAATCTTTTCGGGTGCATTCATCGCCAGACGTTTTGGCATGAGGTCGGCAAACAGGATAAACAGCGAAGTGACCAAGGTAAAGGAGAGGGCGAAACCAATCGTTTCCAGCCAGGGTCCTGTATAGAACCGTGCAACAAACTCCACAAAATAGGGGCGAAACGCCCCTTCACCTAAAATACCACCTAAAATGGCAATCGCATTTAAACCAATTTGAGAGGCGGCAAAGAAGTCGGCAGACTGTTCCTGCAAGTCCAGAACTTTCTGTGCACGGATTTCACCTGATTCCGCTAAAATCTTTAGTTTAACCTTTCGCGCACCTGCAAGCGCAATTTCAGTAAGTGATAGAAAACCCGCCGCAAAAATAAGCAGAATAATGACAATAATATTTTGGAAGAGACTCACACATCACCTGTGGTTTATCATTATTGTGAATATGTTTTAACACAAAAAAGTTGTGAGGTAATTAGAACATTACCTCAGTGTAACAATAGCGTTCAACAAGCATACTCGTAGAAAGCTAACCATTATAATAAAACAAGATGTTAATATTGTGAAAACTGCGTATTATTTAAAAGAAATTCACGATTTTCTTCTTCAATCATTTGCCGTGCTACAAACAGGATTAACTGTCTTAACCAGCGATGCGCTGGATGATGATGCAATAAAGGACACCAGGCCATCTTTAATTCAAATTCAGGAATATAAAATGGAGGATCCTTTATAATCAGTTTTGGATTCTGTGCCTGTAGACGTGCCATACGTGTTGGAAGTGTGGCAATTAAATCAACATTCTGTGCCAGAAGAGCACGCATTTGATAATGACGGGTAAATACCGAAATTTTACGGCGTTGACCAATCCGTTCCAAAGCCTGATCAATCCAGCCTAAACCAGCCTGTTTGTCTGGGTTGACACCAAAGCCAACACCCATACCTGTCTTGGATACCCAGATATGCTGGGCGTCTAAATAACTTTTTAAATTAAGATGGGTTACAGCAGGGTGCTTGTCATTTAAAATACAGCTAAAGCTGTCACGCCAAACCAATACCTGATGAAAGCTTTGTGGAATTTCATTAAAACGGTTAATTGCCAGATCAACCTTACCTTGTTCCATATCGCGGTAGGACACGTCACTTGGAGTTAGGAAGTCCAAAACAACATTTGGCGCTTCAGAACGCAAGGCTTTTACAAGGCGGGGAACCAAAGTGGCTTCAGCATAATCGGAGGTCATGATGCGGAACACGCGATTGCTGGTATAGGGTCTGAACTCGGTACGAGGTTCCAGAATCATGGACAGGTCTGATAGTGCGTCACGAATACGGGGTTGCAGTTCCAGTGCCCGTTCAGTCGGTGTCATCCCTTCGGAAGATCGGATCAGGAGAGGGTCATTAAATAAGTTACGCAAACGGCGTAAAATATTACTCATTGCAGGTTGGGTAACACCTAATTGTTCCGCTGCGCGTGTGACATTTTTTTCACGAAGAAGTACATCAAGATAAATTAATAAATTGAGATCAACCCGCTCCAGATTCATAAAAAAAATACCGAAAATAAAATCGTTAAATTATGTTGAATTATGCCATATTTAAAGCTGTTTGTGTAACTTAATCCTACAAAAAGCCTTGGCTATCAGTCCAATCAGGAAGTCACTTTCCCATGAGAAAATTTCACTTTCATAAGGGGGGAAATTTATCTGACTGTGCTACAAATGGCAAAAAATGTCAGTTTTGGAGAGTATGGCAAGTCCTAAAATTGTATTTAAATAAGTCAAATATAAGAAAAAAGAGAATTTTATAAAAAATTTAATCATTAAAAAATTATGAATAACAATGGCTTAAATTGGTTTTTTAAACTAAATAAAATAACCTTTATTCCTATATTTCATAAGAAAATACCGAAAATTACCCAATAATATTGGATAAATTGATTGCCACAGACTAAGCTGTGCAAAATATTGAAGAAGTGCTTGAAATCTCGGCTATAAAAAAGCATGATTTTCAGCGTCCATTCGATGCCAATCCCTCTAAAGGAATATATCATGTCTACATATTTAACAGCGATTGATGCAATCCGCGAATTAAAAGCAAAATTCGGCGACACTTGGCGCGATATTAGCCCAGAAGATGCTGCACGTATGCAAATGCAAAACCAATTCAAAACTGGTTTAGATATCGCTAAATACACAGCTGCTATCATGCGTAAAGATATGGCTGAATACGACGCTGACTCTAGCAAATACACTCAATCATTAGGTTGCTGGCACGGTTTTATCGCGCAACAAAAAATGATTGCGAACAAAAAATACTTCGGTACAACTTCTAAGCGTTACATCTACCTTTCTGGTTGGATGGTTGCTGCGCTTCGTTCAGAATTTGGTCCACTTCCTGACCAATCTATGCACGAAAAAACTTCAGTACCTGCTTTGATCGAAGAAATCTACACTTTCTTACGTCAAGCTGATGCGAAAGAATTAAACGATTTGTTCCGTGCATTGAAAAAAGCGCAAGAAGCTGGTGACACTGCTAAAGCTGCTGAAATCACTGCTCAAATCGATGGTTTCCAAACTCACGTTGTGCCAATTATTGCTGACATCGATGCTGGTTTCGGTAACGAAGAAGCGACTTACTTACTTGCTAAGAAAATGATCGAAGCTGGTGCTTGTGCGCTTCAAATCGAAAACCAGGTTTCTGATGCGAAACAATGTGGTCACCAAGCTGGTAAAGTAACTGTTCCGCACGAAGACTTCATTGCTAAAATCCATGCATTACGTTATGCATTCCTGGAAATGGGTCTTGACGATGGTATCATCGTTGCACGTACTGACTCTGAAGGCGCTGACTTGACTCAAAAAATCCCAGTGGTTAAAGAGCCAGGCGATATCGCTTCTCAATACATCAGCTACTTAGACACTCAAGAAATTGACATCTCTGAAGCGAAAGAAGACGAAATCCTGATCAAGCGTGATGGTAAACTTCACCGTCCTAAACGTCTTGCTTCTGGTCTATACCAGTTCCGTGAAGGCACTCAAATTGACCGCGTTGTACTTGACTGTGTAACTAGCTTACAGAACGGTGCTGACCTTCTTTGGATCGAAACTGCGACTCCAAACGTAGAAGAAATCGCACACATGGTTAACCGTGTTAAAGAAACGATTCCAAATGCTAAGCTTGTTTATAACAACTCTCCATCTTTCAACTGGACGTTAAACTTCCGTCAACAAGCTTACGACCGTTGGGTTGCTGAAGGTAAAGACGTTTCTGCTTACGACCGTGCTAAATTAATGAGCGCTGAGTACGATGCGACTGAATTAGCTGCTGATGCTGATGCTAAGATTCGTACATTCCAAGCAGATGCTTCTCGTGAAGCTGGTGTGTTCCATCACTTGATCACACTTCCGACTTACCACACTGCTGCTCTTTCTACACATGAGCTTGCACAAGGTTACTTCGGTACTGAAGGTATGTTGGCTTATGTTGCTGGCGTACAACGTAAAGAAATCCGTGGTGGTATCGCTTGTGTTAAACACCAAGCAATGGCGGGTTCTGACATCGGTGATGATCACAAAGAAATTTTCTCTGGTGACAACGCTCTTAAAGCGCACGATGATGCTAAAAACACAATGAACCAGTTCGCTGCTCACTAAGCTTTGAATTGATTTAAAAAAACCCTGCGTAAGCAGGGTTTTTTATTGGTGAGATAATTGTTTTTAGAAGTCTACTTGATATTATTCAGCCTCTTTTTTTAGTTGATATCTGTCTGCCAAGGTACCTGTAATTTCATTGCCCTCAAGGTCTAGGGCTTTAAGATAACCCTCAGCAACAAAATATTTACGGCTATCACCCGCCTTGTCTAACTCAATAACAGAGCGATTGTTACTGTCAAACTGGAAGCTACCTTTCGTTTCAAATGCCTTGCCATCACCTTTGCCAAGGTAGGTTTCTTTAAGCTCGTAAGTTTTATCCTGATTTAGCTCAAGCTTGGTTTCAATACCCTCACAGTCAGCACAAGGGAGCACACCTTTATATGTGCCATGCCAGTCCTGTGAGTTTTCTGCTGTATGTTCACTATCTATTACAGTTTCAGAAGTAGCTTCTGTTGTTGCAGGAGGGGTATGTTCTTCAGTTTTTGGTTTTTCTGCTTTGTTACATGCCACTAGAAAAATAGATGTAAGAGAAATGGCAATAATTGACTTCTGCATACCTGATACAACCTTATTAAAATGTTGTTATCCAAGTTATGAAATTTTATAAAGAAAGTGTAGTAGGGGAATGTAAGTGTTATTTAACCTTTGGTAAAGCAAGCAAGGATTAACCTTGTCTTGCCTTAAAGCGAGGATTTGATTTGCAGATCACGTACAGCTTGCCATGACGTTTAACAATTTGGCAGTCGCTACAACGTTGTTTCGCACTTTTGAGGGATGAACAAACTTTCATTTTAAAG
>NZ_DDAH01000148.1:3037-6562 GCF_002333245.1 Acinetobacter sp. UBA2063 | reverse complement strand
CAGAAAGCACTTCAATACGCCAGCCTTGTGTTTCAGCGTATTTACTATACATACGGAACAAATCACCCGAGAAGATCGCAGCTTCGTCCCCCCCCGTTCCGGCACGAACCTCAAGATAAGCTGCATTGGCATCGTTTGGATCTTTTGGAATCATCAACACATTCAGTTGATCTTCCAGTTCCACCAAAAGCTCTTTATTGGCCTTGATTTCTTCTTCTGCCATGTCCTTGAAATCTGGATCAGATTTCATCATCTCAGCTGTTTCAATATCTTCCTCAGCTTGACGATATTTACCCCAAACCTCGGTGATTTCAGTTAAGTCATTATGTTCACGGGACAGTTTACGAAAACGTTTATTGTCCGAAATCACTTCTACATCAGCGAGTAATGCAGTCAGCTCTTCATGACGATCACAAAGTTGATCCAGTCTTAAACGGAGTGATGCTTTCATGGGCGGAATATCTCAAAATTCAGGTTTGTGCGAATACAACATATACCGCACAATTAACATTAAAAAATTGCGCATAGTGTACAGATTCTGGTGCTTAAAAGACATAGAGAAACGGGCCAACTTACCCATTCGCCCTCATTTCATCATAAATTGTTCAGTTTTGGTTGTGGACACTTGTTCTTGGATTTGTGCTCCGATATAAATAATCAGGGACAAATAGAAAGATAAAACAACAGGATAATATGTATGAATAATTTTATTAATCGTCCAACCTCCGCATTTATTGCGGCAAGCTGGGTTGCTTTACTTGCTGGGGCGGTCGGATTCATGATTGGGCTATGGAATGCCAATATGCCCTTGCATGAAAAAGGCTACTATCTGGTCATTTTACTCTATGGTTTATTTTCTGCCGCCTCATTGCAGAAAACCATTCGTGATCAATTGGAGGAAATTGCTGTTACCACAATTTACTATGGTCTGTGCTGGGTATCCATGGCAGTCTGTATCGTGCTGTTATTGATCAGCCTATGGAATGCTGACATCACCATGAGTGAAAAAGGTTTTTATATTATGTCATTCCTGCTAAGCCTGT
Organism: Acinetobacter sp. UBA2063; assembly: GCF_002333245.1. Taxonomy (NCBI): domain Bacteria; kingdom Pseudomonadati; phylum Pseudomonadota; class Gammaproteobacteria; order Moraxellales; family Moraxellaceae; genus Acinetobacter; species Acinetobacter sp. UBA2063. The sequence goes on along the minus strand of NZ_DDAH01000148.1, from coordinate 5,519 downwards.
TTGGGGTTGTTGCAACACAAAAGAATATTCGTGACCTAAATTACCTACGCCTGCAAAATGAGTTGAATCCCCGCCAGTTGAAACTGGAGGATTCCCCACAGCAAGATCATCAACAAGATTAAATTTAGCTTAAGGAAGTTCAGCCCGAGAACTTCCCTATTTCGCGATGATGCTTACTATCCATATGCTTTATCATCATTATTTCTCTTTTAAATTTATTCACCAAAACAAAACGCTACAATCCAGACACCAAAACGTAATAATTCAGGCAGCCATCTCCACAATTTTCCCCTCAAACTTTGTTACATTTCCCTCCATTACAAAAGATGTCGTCAAAATGAAAGCGAATATTTGGTTATTGGGTGCGATTTTAGCCAGCTCAACTTTGGTGACTACAGCACACGCTGATAATGCAACTCGTGTTGCTGCCACATCTGCCTTGGGAAGTGTGGTGGGCACTGCAATTGGTAAGGAGATCGGTGGCAACAATGGTGCCATGATTGGTTCCGCACTTGGCGGTGCTGGTGGTGCAGCGGCTGCAAGTAGTAAACATACCCGTACTGAAGCTGCAATTGGTGGTGGTTTAGGTGGCGTGGGCGGTTATACCGTTGGTAAGAATGTAGGTGGTACAACAGGCGGTTATATTGGTGCCGCTGCGGGTGCCGCAGGTGGTGCAGCTTTGGGTCGTAAAGTCGGTCAGGACCGCGACTATGACAATTACCAGTCTAAAAAATACAAGAAAAAAAGAAAGCATCGTCATCACTGATATTTTAGAAAAGCGCCTTTGGGCGCTTTTTTACGATTAAAATTTCTAAAAGCATTTGGTCTTGATGTATTCAACCAACTTCATAGTGTTTCTTTTTATACCGATACAATAAGCACCGAGCGCATCACCCAAGTTTGCAGGTGGAGCATACGTGCTTTTTTTCTGTGCATGTATGGGTTGTTGATAAAGATTTGAGCTACCCTGCTCCATAACCTGCCATATAAATATCTTTATGATCAGGTTGATGTTTCCACTATGAAAATTTTTCATTTATCGGATTAATTTTTTAAATTTAAAAAAATCAAATAGATAAAAAATTAAAGCTCAATAAATTGATGAATTTTTCTCATCGGCCATCTTTTAAATAAGTCACTTTATCCTAGTCTCAGGAATGGCATCAAAATTGCTTCAAGTATTACGTTTTTAAAAAATCGTATTACTCGATAGGTACAAACCTATGCATGATTCAGTATTCTCAAAAAAGAAAAAACTTTTGTTAGGTTTGGGGTCTTTCCTGATTCCCATCCTGATTTGGAGTTGCGTCAGTTACCTGCCCTTTATCTGGCATCCACAGGTACAAATTACCGATTCTGGCAGTGTGTCTTATTTACAGGTCGGCACACGTATTGAAAAAACTGCCTTTTATCGTGAAGCGCAACAGGCAGTGGATGCAGGTAAAACACCGCCAAATGGGATTCTGGTCAATCCAATTTATCTGCCTGCACCACATGAGGTTGCCAAAGCGCTGGTCACATCCTTTACCACACCACCACAACAACCTGATGCGCCGTGGTTGCATCAAAGTCTGTGGCACAGTATCAAGATTGTGTTTATCGCTTTCTTTATTTCATCTCTGATTGGTATTCCACTCGGCATTTTATCTGGCTTTTCTGCCACGATTTCCCGATTGACTGAACCCTTTGTCGAGTTTTTCCGTTATCTACCTGCGCCTGCATTTGGCGCATTGGCAGTTGCCATTTTGGGCATTAATGATGCACCTAAAATTGCCATTATCGTGATCGGCACCTTATTTCAGCAAATCCTGATTATTGCCAATACCACTCGTATGGTGGATCGCGGCCTAATTGAAGCGGGTTATACACTGGGAACAAATAAAGCCAAAAGTTTATTTCATGTGGTGATTCCTGCGGCACTGCCTGATATTTACCGTGATTTACGGGTGTTACTGGGCTGGGCGTGGACTTATTTAATCGTATCAGAATTGATCGGGGCCACTTCGGGGATTACCTGGTTTATCACTCAACAAGCCCGTTACCAGAATTTTGAGAATGTCTATGCCGCTATCTTAATTATTGGTGTGATTGGTTTGGTCACCGATGTGATGTTGATGAAATTAGGCGAACGTCTATTTAAATGGAAAGCAGGAGCAAAATAATGGAAACTCAATTTGATGCGAATGTTTATTTTGAACAAATTTATGCCCGTCCTGTGATTCTGGAAGCAAAAAAACTGACACAGGTGTTTAAGCATGGCAAAGAGCAACGCACCATTCTCAATCAACTGGATTTAAAAATTCATAAACGTGAATTTGTCTGTGTGATTGGCCCGTCAGGTTGTGGCAAATCCACCTTGAGCCGTGTGGTGGCTGGCTTAGACCCTTATCATAGTGGTGAAATTTTAGTTGATGGTCAAGCTATCACAGGCACAAGTTCAGAACGTGGCATGGTGTTTCAGGGCTATACCCTATTTCCTTGG
>NZ_DDAH01000148.1:0-2918 GCF_002333245.1 Acinetobacter sp. UBA2063 | reverse complement strand
CTATACCCTATTTCCTTGGAAAACGGTTAAGCAAAATGTCATGTTTGGGCCTTTGATGAAAGGCATCAGTGCAACTCGTGCCGAAGAGATGGCGAGAGAATGGATCAATATCATTGGTCTAGAAAAATATGAAAACCAGTATCCGCACCAACTGTCAGGTGGGATGAAACAACGAGTTGCAATTGCCCGCGCCTTGGTCAATGAACCCAAGATTTTATTGATGGATGAACCGTTTGGTGCACTTGACCCACATACTCGTCAGAAAATGCAACGACATTTGATGGATTTATGGCAAAACATTGATATCACTATCATTTTTGTTACCCATGACATGGATGAAGCGATTCTACTGGCTGATCGTATTGTGGCGCTCAAAGCCAATCCTGGCGAAATCAAGGAAATTATTGAAGTAGATTTGCCTCACCCGCGTGGTACAGAGCTAATGAATACGCCTGAGTTTCAACGCCTGAGAAACAAGGTAGATCAACTGGTGCATGCTCAGGAAGATGAGCTTGATCCTGCCCTGACTCATTTACCGAAAATTCCCCGTATGACGCAGGTCGATGCTGAATAAAGATTTTGTATAATCTTTGGGACGACCCAAAGCGTTTTATTTATGTGCTGGACGACCAGCTAAATGGTGTGATGCATGAAACAGGATTATGTTTTACCCTTGGTCGATATTTCAAAATTGACCAGTCCACAGCTTGAGGAACGATTACAGGTCGCACAGGAACTGGATCAGGCCTGCCGTGAAGTCGGTTTTTTATATATTCGGGGTGATCAGCTCCAGCCCGCTTTATTTCAGCAACTGGTGCAAACTGCACAGCGCTATTTCGCTCAGGATGAAGCGAAAAAAATGCAAAATTATATTGGTCTGTCTGAAAATCACAGTGGCTATGTGCCGATTGGTGAGGAACGTTTTAAAAGCAATACCTACGATTTAAAAGAAACCTATGATGTCAATTATGATTATCAAGCAACTGAAAATCGTCGTCCTTTAGTTGGCCCAACGCAATGGCCCGATGATGCAGAATTTAAACAAAATGTCCTGAGCTATTATCAGCATATCAAGGATGTCGGACATCAACTTTTTCATGCCTTTGCGTTGGCTCTGGGGCTCGAAGAACAATTCTTTGATGCGCATTTGCAACATGCGCCCAGTCAGCTCAGGCTGATTCATTATCCTTATAATCCTGATGCTGAAGATGCCATGGGCATTGGCGCACATACGGATTATGAATGTTTTACCCTGTTATTTCCGACCGCACCTGGCTTGCAGGTACTCAACAAACAAGGTGAATGGACCGATATTCCACTGGTTAAAAATACCATGATCATGAATATCGGTGACATGATGGAAATTTTATCCAATGGGCATTATATCGCCACCAAACATCGGGTCAAACGGGTCAAGGAAGAACGGTATTCATTCCCTTTATTTTTCTCCTGCGATTATGATTATATGATCCAGCCTGTGATTAAAAATGAAGCACCTAAATATAAGCCATTAAAAGGCGGTGAACATTTATTTAACCAGACTGCGCAGATTTTCCAGTATTTAAAACAACGCATTGATCGGGGTGAGTTGGTGCTGGAAAATGCCATGCCTCTGGATTCTTTTGGTCTGGCTGAATCTGGAGAAAAATAATGGATTTAAATGAATTATTGCAGCAGTTAAGTCCAACTGATCTACAGCAAGTCAGTTTACCCCATTATTTACTCGGTAGTTTTAGGCGTAAAAGTATCAGTTTTTATAATGGACTGACCGATGAAAACACCATTGTTTACTGGTTTCAGTCCCGAACATTTACGCTTGATCTACGCCTGTCAGATGCACGCTCTACTCCCATCACTGAAAGACAAGGCTGGATTGGCGATACGGTTTGGGATCATGCACAGCAGTTACTGTCATGGGATGTTCAGCAAAGCTACCAACCACGCATTCAGTGGCCAGAACCTGCCACATTACATGCGGTAGGTAATTGTCTATTGGAGTTTTCACCCTCCAATGCCTATGTAGAAGATTGGCGACAATTGTCGCATACAGGGCCATTGCTCGGTTTACGCTTGTATCAGGTACAACATCTGGATAATGGTGAAGTATTTGCAATGGATGGCGGATTGATTGTGGCAGGCGCACATATTGCCTATGCACAATCCCGACTGCCACAGATTCAAGACAAACTTTCAGACTTTTCCAGACTTGATCAGGCACTGGCACAAGATGTCATAAATGAAGCAGAAATTGAAAGCTATGAGGTTTCTGTGGCATTCAATAATCCGAAAATTGAATATAGTACGCAAGCCAACCGTGTCGGTGAATCTATACAACTGACTGGTTTTGAATTGAATGATCAGGGCATTATTACGCAAATTCGCCAGATTCATGGGGAAGATTATCTCTGTTATTTTCAGCTTGACCTGTACCAGCCTGAGTTCCAGTTTGTTCGTCAATCGATTACCTCTGACGCAAGCCATAACTGGTTACAGCAGGAACAGGATCATTTGCTTAAAAATGCTCAAGTGGTTGAATAAAGGAGCCTGATTTGCCCTATTTATATTTGGTGATTGCAATTATTGCGGAAGTGATCGCCACTTCTGCACTCAAAGCCTCAAATGGATTTAGCGTTCCTCTGCCCTCACTCATCACAGCGGTGGGCTATGCGATTTCCTTGTATTTCTTATCCTTAACCCTAAAATTTATTCCAGTCGGTATTGCCTATGCAATCTGGTCGGGTGCTGGGATTATTCTTATTTCCAGTATTGGCTGGTTTTTCTTCAAGCAGTCTCTGGATCTGGCGGCATTTATTGGTTTAAGTATGATGATTGCAGGCATTATCGTGATCAATGTCTTTTCAAAAAGTACTCATCTTTAAATTTTTATATAAATTTTTGCTCTGTACACGACAAATTTC
>NZ_DDAH01000147.1:3395-3975 GCF_002333245.1 Acinetobacter sp. UBA2063 | reverse complement strand
TACCCAATGTGCATTTTTTGTTTACGACAATTCCTTATTTTTTAAGAGGCATTAATTAAATAATAGCAATATCATTCATCATGCTCGCATTCTAAATCTTTCAAAATGTAAAAAACACTCTATCATTTTACTGAAAAATACTATAGATTCACATTTAAAATACTTAAAAGTTATAAAAATCAATGTATTTAATGAATTAATCTAAAAAATATTGCAGTTACCTATTGAAATACTCAAAAATTAGCAGTACAACTGAAAGAATAATTCTGACTAAAACACTTAAGTTTTGTCATCACCACAAGGAGGGATGGAGATGTTATCATTACATTTCAACAAGCAAGTCTTCATTAACACTCTGAAGACCACTGATTCGAGCATCTATGCAATCACAACGCTGGCCTTAATGGCAACGTTGTTATTCCAAGGCACTATTATGGGTAACTTAAAACCTGAATATTTCGCCTATGCAATGGTCGTCTCTATGGCTTTCTGTACGTGGGGGATTATTGATCGAAAGTGTCGACAGGTAAATATTGATCGACAAAAGAATTCTTTAGAGAAAATGGATGATTAATCATCC
>NZ_DDAH01000147.1:0-3269 GCF_002333245.1 Acinetobacter sp. UBA2063 | reverse complement strand
ATGGATGATTAATCATCCATTTTTTATATCAGTTTAAAAATTTTGCAATTGTTCCACATAATAAAATCGCTGTAGCACCCAGTTCAACAATAATTAAACTTAACATCATTAACGTCATGCACCAGGCTGGAATGGCCCGCTGCCCTAATTGATGGGGCTGTTTAAACTGATTGGTGGTGTCTTTCAACAATCCATGAATGATATAGGTCAGAATGGACATCGCAAAGAAGAATAGGTTTGCAATCACACAAGCTAAAGTCCACATATCAGACAAAACTGTAAAATAGCTCAATGCAGCCAAGATTAAACTGGCGGCGGCATAAAGCAGACTGCTTCGATGAGCAATATCTACATAGTAATGTGCCCGTGCAAGCTCCGTTTTTCTAATTTGATAATATTTCCATACTCCTGTTAGCATCCCCACCCAAAGAAAAATTCCACTAAATATAATCGACAGTTCAGTCGCTTGAGTTAAAACAAACATCCGCTATCCTGTAAATCAGCTTCCTATTAGGGTTTTATATTACATAATAATTGACTTTTAAGTCATTTTTCAAACGAGTTTCTTTTTAGAACTTGTGTAAAGTAGAAATATGCAAATACAAGAGTAGCTCGCTCATGAATAGCCCTGAATCATTTTGGATCAGTTGTAAAGATGGTTATCAACTTGCAGCTCAATTTTATCCTGCACAAAATGATAAACAGCAATATCCCATTCTCATTTGTCCTGCGACAGGGATTACTAAAACCTTTTACCACCCTTTTGCAGAGTGGTTGAGTCAGCAAGGCTATGATGTCCTAAGTTTTGATTTTCGTGGTATTGGTCAATCTCTACATGGAGCACTTAAAGATTCAACAGCCAGTATCAATGATTGGGGACTACTTGATATTCCAGCGGCAGTTGATGCTTTGCTGAATCGAACCCAGGCAGAAAAAGTCATTATTATTGGGCATAGTGCTGGTGGTCAGCTTCTTGGCGTTAATCCCAATTATAGTAAAGTTGCCAAAGTTCTGGCAATTGCTGGCTCAACAGGCCACGTAAAAGGCTTAAAAGGCAAAACCAAGCTGCTCGCCCCTATCATGTTTAATGTTATTTTTCCTATTTCCAGCTTTTTCAAAGGCTATGGCGCAACCCAGTTTATCGGTATGGGGGAAAACTTGCCAAAAAATGTGGCAAGGCAATGGGCAGAATTCTGTAGCAAACCTGGCTATGTGATGAATGCGATTGGGAAAAGCATTTTTGATGACTATCATCAGGAAATTCAATGCCCTATTACTTCTTTTTGGGCCTCAGATGATGAAATTGCAACACAGGCAAATGTTGAGGATTTACTGCGTCTTTATCCCAATGCAAAAACCAGGCTCATCGAACTTGACCCTAGGAAACATGGCTATAAACAGATTGGACACATGCTGATGTTTAAAAAATCCCATCAGAAACTATGGCCAGTTTTGGAAAATGAGTTAAAAAACTTGAATTAACAACACTCTTTACCTCAACAATATATACACTTTTACGCATCTAAACTTGTAATCCTGTTTAGATGCGTCTTTTTCTCTTTCATCTCTGTACACGACAAATTTCACAGAACTCTTATCCTATACCTATTTTCTTAATAAAAAATAATGCAATCTGCAAAACAAGACAATATATCACTTTTACTTATATATATTTTCATTAAAAACCATTGCAATTATTCAGTTTTACTTCAATTTTTTGATTTACTCACCTTATACTAAGTTCGGTTGTAATGTCGTGAGAGTAATATGCAAAAGGATCTTGAGATCGAGGCAATGAGAGAGTCTGCCGACTCAATTGTAAATGTGCTGAAGTCTCTGGCAAATACGGATCGTTTAATCATCTTGTGCCACTTGGCCAAGCAGGAACTGAATGTTTCCCAGATTGAAGTGCTTACTCACATTTTCCAACCAACACTTTCCCAACAGTTAATGATGCTCAGAAAAAGTAAGGTTGTTACGACACGTCGTGAAGGCAAACAAATTTTTTACTCAATTAGTGACCCTAAACTACAGGTCGTTTTAAAGACCCTATACGAAAACTACTGTCCAAATATATAAACCTTTTGCTTAAATAAGCAATTGCTACTGAATCGCTTTAGCTTTTTTTATTAATAATATATATTTATATATAATATAAATTATTTATGCATAAAACGGTTCAACCTGAATATGTCCATCTTTCCTGCACTGAAATGGCTAAAGACTTATCACCCTAGGCACTTTAAGGCTGATGTAGTTGCTGCATTAATTGTACTTGCAATGTTGGTTCCCCAAGGAATGGCCTATGCCATGCTTGCAGGGCTTCCACCAGTGATGGGTATCTATGCCAGTATTCTACCCATGATCATCTATGCCTTTACAGGCAGTAGCACCACACTGTCGATTGGTCCTGTTGCCATCATCTCTATGATGGTTTTTTCAGCGCTTCAACCTCTTTTTGCCGTTGGCTCTACCGCCTATATTGAAGCTGCCTGTCTCCTGGCGATTATGGTCGGAATTATTTCACTGATTTTAGGCCTGTTCCGTTTTGGCTTCCTGATCCAGCTCATTAGCCATCCCGTTATCAAAAGCTTTATTATTGCATCTGCATTATTAATCGCTTTGGGACAATTTAAGTTTCTACTCGACATTCCATTACAGACCAACAATATTCCAGAGTTTATTGGAAGTTTGGTCAATAACTTCCATCACATCAGTTTTCTAAGTGTAGGCGTGAGTTTAGCGGCAATCACCATACTGGTTTTTCTGCCTAAATGGGTGCGATCAGATTTTTTAAATAAGACCATTCCGCTGTTATTGGTTTTAAGTTCAATTATTGTTGTGTATGCATTCAGTCTGGATCAACATGGGCTGAAAACTGTTGGGATCATTCCCACAGGTCTACCCAGTTTCCATTTTCCGACATGGAATTTTGATCTGGTTCAGAAACTGCTTCCCAGCGCATTTATTATTGCGATGATTAGTTTTGTTGAGTCACTGGCGATTGCGCAGGCCACCGCATTGCAAAAGCGTGATGACCTCAATAGTAATCAGGAGCTGATCGCTCTAGGCTTGGCCAATATTGCGGCAGGGATAAATATGGGATTTGCAGTTTCAGGAAGTTTGTCCCGTACGGTTGTCAATAGTGATGCAGGTGCAAAAACACCTATGTCTGGGGTCATGTCCTCATTATTGATGATTGCGGTCAGCCTTTATTTCACCAGTTTTTTTCAAAATCTGCCGCTAACAATTCTGGCTGCCACGATTTT
>NZ_DDAH01000107.1:0-11151 GCF_002333245.1 Acinetobacter sp. UBA2063 | reverse complement strand
TTTACCTTTAATTAAATCAGCTTCCCAATGACCCGGTATTTTTCTTTCTTGAACTTCGGCTGGGCGCTCATGAATAGTTTTAATATCCTGTAATATAGAATCTTTATTAGGTTCACCGTTAGCTTTTCGCTTTTTATTTTCATGACGCAGACAGGATAATAAGTCTTTTTTCAACTCACCCTTGGGTAATGCGCGTATCGTTGAATAAATCGTTGTATGGCTTACATTCATTGTTTGATCCAAATCAGGAAATGTCTTTAAACGCTTTGCTATTTGCTGAGGAGACCATAAACAACGGATCGCTTCAACAATAAATTTCCAGAGGATTGAATCGATTTTGAGTTTTCTGTGACCACGTCTACGTCTAGCGAAGGTGTTATCAGAAGCATATCGAGCTTGATAAACGTCATTGATGCTATTTCTTTTAAGCTCACGATAGATCGTACTAGGATGTCTTTTAATGAGTTCAGCAAATTTTCTGGCTGAAAAGCCTTCTTTTCTTGACTCAAGCATTAATGCAGTACGATCTTCAAAGTTAAGATGATGGTATGACAATTTTATATACTCCATAAACCCTTTAAATTAATTAGGTGGTTTATGTCGCACTTCAAGTTTTACTCTGCCTATATTGATTTTAAAAATAAAATGCTCCAGAGGTGCCGCTGCATGGTCGTTACCCTGAACCCGATGAGTTCAAGGTGGAGGTGACGTATACTTAATGGGTTTCCTACTCGAGGCAGGCATACACTCAAAATACACAGAACACATCCATAAATTTAAGTATCGGCAGGGGACTGGACGTACTGGCGAACACCCTAGAGACAGTTTTAGTATAACCGATCTTTACACGATGACAATCGCTACTTGTAAAGATAATTATTAATTGATGGGGCTTTGTGCAAATAATCTTAACATTTAGGTATTTTTCTACACAGTCTGTTCCACATCTTCCAAAATGGTCTGGAGCAGGTGTTCACAATGGGCATATTCCTGTAAAGACTTATTCAGGCTAAACACTTCCTGAGCCATTTGCAGTGCAACCATAATCACAAGTTTGTTATGTTCTACACGAGGAGCATTACGGCGCATGTCATGAAACTTTTGGTTCAGTAGTTCAGCTGCACGCTCTAATTCTTCACGTTTATCTTCAGTCGTGTTTAAACGGAAAGTCTGTTCAATTAAACGAAGTTCTACTGTCACTTGTTCACTCATGATCAGTTTTCCTCTTGTAGTTCAGCATTTGGATGGGCGAGTTGCTGAATCTCTTGTGCATGTTGATCCTCGGCTGTACCAAGAACGGCTAGGCGCTGGATAATCGCCTCAACTTTAGACTTTGCTAACTCATTTTTCTGCAACAAACGATCACGGTCCTGTTGCAAGTCCTGAATTTCCTGTTGGCTATGACGTTGCTGTGCCTGTAGTTTTTCCTTGATGACACGTAGATCATTACGTTCCGCCAGAATTTCCTGAAAGCGATTTTTAAGATCAGTGGTACTTTTCTCTAAACGTCCATAACGTTCAGCCAAAGTTGTTGCATCAGTATTCAGTTGTTTAAATTGATCTTGTAACTGAGTCAGTTGTTCAGTTAAGTTATCAACTTCTTCCTGCTTTTGCGTGATGATGCTATTTTTCTGCACAACTTGTGCATGATGATCAGTTTCAGCTAAAGCTTTAGCCTCAGTGAGCGAAGTGTTTTCTCGCTCTAAATGATGTAAACGTGTTTTTAAAACACCAATATGCGCTTGTAGACGCTGTAATTGTTCTAACATAACGAGGTCGCACAGAGTTGCAATCAAAGGTAATATATACAGCAGTATAGAGATTGGATAAACGAATGCAAGACGATATTTCAGGTTGGACGGAATGGAATGCTCATTTTGATGGGATTGAAGAAATTTCAAGTCCAAGTGAGTTACATGGATTACTCACAGGTATAGTTTGTGTGACACAAGCGCCAACCAAAGACGAATGGTCACAAATTTTAAATACTTTAAATGTTCCTGCATTATCGGAAGAGGCGTTAGAAAGCTTAACTGACGAGAGCGAAGATGTTTCTCATGCCTTGTCTGACGATGAGTTAGATTATTTGCCGATGTTGCCAGACGACACTCATTTGCTTGTAGACCGTGTTCAGGCATTGGCGGATTGGTGTGCAGGTGTGGTCCTTGGTTTTGGTCTGGCTTCTGGTCATATTCGTGCAGAAGAACAAGAGCTGATTGAACATTTACAAGATGTTGCAGCTGTTGAGTTTGAAGATTCGGACAATGATGAAGAGGGTGAGGAAAGCTATCAGGAACTGTATGAATTTGTACGCCTGATTCCTGTGAGTCTGTCGATTGGCCGTAAAAAGATTGCTGTAGCCGAAAGCTCATTATTACAAAACTTTCATGCAAAAAGTAAGAATCAGGGGGATATTGGCGATGCACAAAATGTCGTTGAAATGTTTACCCCACATCGTCCGAGTTAACTCGGGCGGTGCCTTAAGCTCTTATAAATAAAGATACTTACAATCATTCATCTTCATCAGAAGGACAATATGAAATTAAGTCAAGCCGATTTTAAACAACGCCGTAATCTTCTTGCTCAACACATAGGCAGCAACAGCATTGCCATTATTGCGACGCGAGCAGAAATGTATCGTAATCGCGATGCGGATTATAAATATCGTGCAGACAGTAGTTTTTATTATCTGACTGGGTTTGCAGAACCCGAAGCCGTTGCGGTAATCGAAACCTTTGCAGAGGGCGAGGAATATAGCTATAGCTTGTTCTGCCGTGAACGTAATCGCGAGATGGAAATCTGGAATGGTTATCGTGCTGGGATTGATGGTGCGATTGAAATCTATGATGCAGATGAAGCGTATGCAATTGATCTGCTTGATGAAGAAATTATCGACAAATTATTAAATAAACAGCGTCTTTACTATCGTATTGGCCAAAATGCGGAATTTGATGCACGTGTCAGCCAATGGATTCAAAAAGCAGATGCACAGCAGCGTCGTGGTGGTGCTGCACCCGCTGAAATGATTCAGTTAGACCGAATTATTGATGAAATGCGCTTGAAAAAATCAGCAAAAGAAATTGAATTGATGCAGATCGCATCTAATATCAGTGCAGAGGCGCATACCCGTGCCATGCAAAGCGTAAAACCAGAAATGATGGAGTATGCACTTGAAGCAGAACTCAATTATATTTTTGGTAAAAATGGTTGTGTGCCAGCCTACAATAGTATTGTCGGTGGTGGAGAGAATGCGTGCATTTTGCATTACGTGGAAAACAATAAACCATTAAAAGACGGTGATTTGGTTTTAATAGATGCTGCTTGTGAATATGAATTCTACGCATCTGATATCACTCGTACTTTCCCAGTCAATGGTAAGTTCAGTCCTGAGCAAAAAGCACTTTACAATATTGTATTAGATGCACAACTAGCTGCGATTGATGCAACCCGTATTGGCAATCACTACAAATATCCACATGAAGTCGCTGTAAAAATTTTAACTCAAGGTTTGGTTGATCTTGGCTTACTGAGCGGTAATGTAGATGAGTTGGTTGAGAGCGAAGCATTCCGTCAATTCTTTATGCATGGAACTGGGCATTGGCTTGGTATGGATGTGCATGATGTCGGTGCATATAAGCATGGCGAAGACTGGCGTGCTTATGAAGCAGGTATGGTAGTCACCGTTGAGCCTGGTTTATACGTCGCACCCGATGATGAAACGGTTGATGCGAAATGGCGTGGTATTGGGATTCGTATCGAAGATGATGTTTTAGTCACTGAAAATGGGCCGTTGGTTTTGACTAAGAATGTAGTGAAAACTGTTGAAGAAATTGAGCAATTAATGGCTGGTTAAGTCAGAAATATTGATCTAAAGGCTTATTCTGGGATAAGCCTTTTTTATTTGTCGAATTAAAATAAAACACAGACCAAACAAAGTACAAATTCCATTGTCGATTTAAGTTAGAGTAAGATAGGCTAGGGTCTGTAGATAATTCATAAATGCTTGCGATAGTGGATGTTTTTAGGTGATACAAGGCATGGCTTATGAAATTTAGTCATTCTAAATAAATAAGCCATAACGCAGTAGCGACAAAAAATATCCCTGTCCCACAGGGTTATGGCTAAAACTTCCTTAAACTTTGTTATGAAACTTGACAAGGAGTTGCCATTGCCTACGTTTCATGCCTCGTTTAAGTTGTTTTAGCCTATAACGCAACCATAGATGAAATATCAACAGACCCTTAACATCAAGTCATGAAAAACTGATAAGGAATAATATTATGCAGCAACAAGTCATCATTGTCGGTGGAGGTATGGTTGGACTCAGCCTTGCTTTAATGTTGGCAAAATCTAATATTGCCGTAAAGCTATTAGAAGCTGTGAAATATCCAAATTATGATGATGAAAATGTTGCTCCTTATCACTCAAGTTTTGATGCGCGTAACACCGCTTTGTCACGCCGTAGCGTGCAGATTTACCAAAAATTAGGTTTGTGGGAAGCCTTACAGCAACATGCCACCCCAATTCTGCAAGTACATATCACTGAGCAGGGTAGCTTTGGTAAAGCACGATTAGTCGCAGAACAAGAAAAAGTAGAAAGCTTTGGGCAAGTCATTGAAAATGCGTGGTTAGGTCGAGTATTACTCACCCAGGTTCGTCAGCAGCCTCTGATTGAATTAATTGATGGGGTACAAGTGACATCACTGACACAAGATGCAGATGAGGTTCACATTGAAGCCATGCGTAATGGTGAATATATCCATTCCTTGAAATCGAAGTTGGTGATCGCAGCAGATGGTCGTGATTCTTTCTGCCGTCAAGCAATTGGTGTGGGCGTGGATGAACATGATTATGACCAAGTTGCGATTGTTACAACGGTTCAAACCTCTAAACCTCATCAACAGGTTGGTTTTGAGCGGTTTAGCGCATTAGGACCATTGGCATTATTGCCTTTACCTGGTGAATATCGTCGTTCTGTCGTTTGGCCAGTTAAAAAAGGTACTGAAGCTGAATGGTTGGGTGAAGAAAATGATCAACACTTCTTGGATGCCCTACAAGAAACTTATGGCGATCGTGCGGGTAAATTTGAAAAAACGGGTAAACGTTTTAGTTATCCATTGTCACAAGTTCTGGCTCACAAGCAGGCAGTTGGTCGTGTAGTTCTGATGGGTAATGCAGCACACACAATTCATCCTGTTGCAGGGCAAGGCTTTAACTTGTGTTTGCGAGATGCCGATGTATTGGTTCGTTATTTACTAGAGCAGTTAGCGAAGTCTGATGATATTGGTCATCCTGATAATTTATTGGCTTATGAGCAAGCACGCTTAACAGATCAGCAGCGTGTGATTAAGTTCTGTGATTCAGTAGTGCGTGGTTTTAGTAATCAAAATCCAATCCTCAAATTATTACGCAATACAGGTCTGATTGCATTTGATGTGATTCCAGGCGTTAAGCCTTTGGTTGCCAATTATGCGATGGGACTAAAAGCATGAGTGAAATCTTAGATGTTGTGATTGTTGGCGGTGGTTTAGTCGGTGGATTAACCGCTTTATTGTTGGCTCAAGGTGGTGTGCAAGCAACAGTATTGGATGCTGCACCAGTGCTTGATCAAGAGAAAACTTTAGCTGTGATGAATCCACGGGTGTTGGCTTTAAGTCAAGCAACGATTCATCTACTAAAGACAGTTGACGTTTGGAATGATTTAGCACGCCAAATGCCTTATTCAGGTATGCAGGTCTGGAATAAAAATGGTTATGGTGAAATAAATTTTGGACATGCTTCCGAACAGCAACCTCGTGCAGATCAAGCTTTAGGTTCGATGGTTGAGCCGAGTGTCTTGAATGTTGCGATTCAACAAAAAATGTTGCAGCAGCTCAATGATTATCGTACTCAAGTCAAAGTGATTCGGATTGAGCAGATTCCACAAGGTTGGTCAATTCAATTGGCGGATGGCACAACACTAAAAACCAAGTTACTTATTGGTGCAGATGGTGCAAATTCTTTTGTCCGCGAACAAGCTTATATAGATTTAGATGTTTTGGATTACAAACAGGCTGCCATCAGTTGCGCGATTAAAACCACCCAGCCGAATCATTATGTGGCACGACAAATTTTCCTACCGACAGGCCCATTGGCTTATTTGCCGATGGCGAGTCTTGATCCACAAGAGAACGGCTATTGGCAGTCGATTGTCTGGACTTTACCAGATGATTACGCCGATGAATATTCAGCACTCAGCGATCAAGCGTTTATGCAATTACTGACCCAAGAAAGCCTAAATATGTTGGGTGAAGTAGTTGAGGTTCGTTCCAGAGCACAATTTCCACTTAAAGCAAGAGCAGCTCAGCGTTATATCAAATCTGGTTTAGCCTTGATTGGCGATGCAGCACATGTCATCCATCCTTTGGCTGGTCAGGGCGTAAATATCGGTTGCTTAGATGCAGCAGTTTTATGTGATGTTTTATTGCATGATTTAAAACGCGGTGTGTGGGCCAATGAGCAAACTTTATTGCGCTATGAACACCAACGTAAAGGCCAGAATGATGCCATGATGCACAGTATGTCTGCGATTGGTTGGTTAGAAAGTTCAGAATTATTTCCGTTTGTTTGGGCACGTAACTTTGGTCTAAAACAAGTTGAACAATTGGATTGGTTTAAAGATCGCTTTATGAGACAAGCGAATGGATTAGGGGCTTTACAGCACACGCGTTATGCTTGCTAAAAAACAGTAGATATTTTTTAAACAATCATTTATAAATCAGAGTGAATTTGGTTATAAAAAGCACAATTTGATGAATATTTTGCTTTGATAAATAAGAAGAGCTTGTTAAATTTCATCAAGTTCTGATGGCCAAATAGCGATGATGAGAGTTGAGTCATTGTGGGGAGAGTAATATGACGGAAATGAATGATTACGACGAAAATACTGAAGATTCTGCGGTAGACGATGAAGAAGCGAAAGCCGCAGAAAGCGGTGCTGATAATGAAGAAGCAACGATTGATGATGCTGATCTAGCTGAAGCTGAAACGCTAACTGTGACTGCGAAACAGAAACAACGCCAAGCTTTAGAAGACGAATTAGCTGCATTTCTTGCACGTGGTGGACGCATTACTGAAGTTCCGCCAGGTGAGCATCAAGATTAAGTCTGAATTGACATAAAAAAGCATCACGGTTTTATTGGTGGCTCACATGCCCGTTCTGTATCGTTATGGGTCGATGCGCTGGATTTTGCAGGTGATGCTGCTAACTATGCAATTTCATTGGCTGAGATGATAAGGGGAGATTTTTTAATCCCCCCTTAGGTTTTATTGATCTTGTTGGGTGAGTTCCAGAGCCCGTTGATAAGCAACTTTCTTTTTTATACCCGTTAAATCAGCTGCCAATTGTGAAGCTGCTTTGACGGAGAGATCTTGTAGTAATCGTTTTAATAAGTCATCTAGCTTATCTTGTTCCATATCTTTTTCAGTCGTAGCACCACCAA
This sequence comes from Acinetobacter sp. UBA2063, assembly GCF_002333245.1. Taxonomy (NCBI): domain Bacteria; kingdom Pseudomonadati; phylum Pseudomonadota; class Gammaproteobacteria; order Moraxellales; family Moraxellaceae; genus Acinetobacter; species Acinetobacter sp. UBA2063. The sequence continues at coordinate 3,670 of NZ_DDAH01000107.1, read as the reverse complement.
CGACAACAACGATTTCACCTTTTTCTTGGTTGTGATCATTTTCAATAAACGTGACCAATTCTTTTAAGGTCATTTTTTTGATCGTTTCGAAAGTTTTGGTAATTTCGCGAGCAAAACCTACAGGTCGATCTTCACCAAATACCTCAGCCATATTTTTTACACTGTCTAAAATACGATGTGGCGCTTCATAGAAAATCAGGGTTTGTGTCTCATCTTTTAGTTTTTCAAGTTGGCTAATTCGTTGTGAAGCCTTTGACGGTAAGAAACCTTCAAAACTAAAGCGATCACTTGGTAAACCTACAGCACTCAATGCTGCAATTGCAGCACATGCGCCTGGTACTGGAATGACGCGGATCTTATGTTCTTGTGCTGCACGAACCAGCTTAAATCCAGGGTCACTAATTAACGGTGTTCCCGCATCACTAATCAGCGCAATACTTTCACCATTTAACATTCTTTGAATAAGTTGATCAATTTTGTTACTTTCATTGTGATCATGACACGCTGTTAACGGAGTTGAGATATTATAGTGCTTAAATAATTGAGCAGATTGACGAGTGTCTTCTGCTGCAACCACCGATACAGACTTTAAAATATCAATTGCACGAAAGGTCATGTCATCTAAGTGCCCAATCGGGGTTGCTACAACAAATAATTGAGCACTCATAAAAGGTAACTCCCTCATGTCTTACAAAAAATATTGGCTGCTACTCTGTTTGGCAGCATGTATGAGTCCAGCGTATGCGGACGTACTGGTGATTTTACCTGAATCTGGCACGATGGCGCGAGCAGGTCAGAGCATCAAACGTGGTTTCCTGAGTGCTTATACAGCATCTGGCAGTAAAGAAAAAATTATTTTTGTAGATTCCGCAAAAAATAGCATCGACTCAATTTTTAAGAAAAAAGTCACCCATAAGACCAGACTGATTGTTGGGCCATTGGCAAGACCTGAAGTTGAAAACGTTATTCAGCTTAGTCCCAAAATTCCTGTACTGGCCCTTAATGATGTCAACACACAGTCAGCCAATGTCTGGCAATATAGTCTGGCCAAGCAGGATGATGCGGTTGCCCTCAACCAACTGCTGAAAAAAGATGGGGTGAAAAAACTATTTGTTTTACGCCAGACAGGAACTGAGTCAGCCACTGAGCTTTTTTTAGTGGCATTGATGGCTGAGTTCGGTTCAGATATTGCAATGGTCAATCAGTTACCGAAAAAACTCTCCAGAAAAGAGGGCGTGTTGCTATTGGGTGACCATCAATGGATGGAACAACTGGGAGCATTACCTGAGAAGAATATTTATGCGACACCCCTAAGTATTGAACAGGGGCAGTCCATACCTTTGGGACTGAGTTTCTGTGATGTCCCCGCGTTATATAATGGTCAATGGGCAGACTTAATTGAAGCCTACAAGGAACAGCCTGAAAATATGGCATTTCAACGTTTGCTGGCTTTTGGGGGTGATGCATGGAGCATGGGCCAACACTTACTTGAGCAAACTGGACAGGTTCAATTCTCTTTTGTTGGGCGCACAGGTGCAATTGAGCTAAAAGACCATAAAATCTCTAGGCAGCCGTATTGTTATAGACAGCAAAAAAATGGCATTGAAATTTTAAAATAAGATATGGGCACAATCGAACAGCAGAAACATCTCTTGGGACAGTGGGCAGAACAAACGGCATTGCTATTTTTACAGTCCCAGCAGTATCAATATGTCAATAAAAACTACCATTCACGTTTTGGGGAAATTGACCTGATTGTCAAACGTGACAATGAGCTGGTTTTTGTGGAGGTGAAAGCCCGTTCCGCAGGCAGTTATGCAGAGGCCTGTGAAGTGATTTCGTATTCACAGCAACGTAAGATTATTAAGACGGCGCAGTTCTTTTTACAAAGATACCCCAATTATTACAATTTTGACTGTCGTTTTGATGTGATCTGTTTTGATTTTCCACAGAAACTTGCAAAAACAGTACAACCAGATTTTTCAAAATTGCAGTATGATCAGCAATGGATTAAACATGCGTTTACTTTGGATTGAGATACGGTTGAGTCATTTCAAGGCAAGTGCAGTAGATTGAACAAGTTAGTGGATAGGGAGTCTTGCCAAGTGTTGAAACGTTTAACGATGACGTTGGTTTGCGTTGCAAGTTTATCGGGATGTGCGAGTTTTATTTCTGGTGGAACAGGATCGGCGCCTGTTGGTACAAACAGTGGTGAACGTAGTTTAGGGCAGGTTTTTATTGATTCTTCAATCAAGCGTACTGCAAATATCAATTTATATAAATTAGATCACCGTTTTAAACAGTCACGTATCAACATTGAAAGTTTTCACAGCAATGTTTTATTGACAGGCCAGGTTCCTGATCCGTATTTAAAACAGTTGGCTGAAGACAACTTGCGCTCAATGACGGATGTTAAAGCAGTGCACAACTATATTACGGTGGGCGACAAAGTCGGCTATAACACCATCATGCAAGATGCGACGGTNNGTACTGCAAATATCAACCTATACAAACTAGACCATCGCTTTAAGCAGTCACGTATCAATATTGAAAGTTTCCACAGTAATGTTTTGTTGACTGGCCAGGTTCCCGATCCTTACTTAAAACAGTTGGCGGAAGATAACCTGCGCGCCATGAGCGATGTTAAGGCGGTTCACAACTACATCACTGTAGGCGATAAAGTAAGCTATAGCACCATCATGCAGGATGCAACGGTAACGGCGAACACCCGTGGTCTACTGATGAAAGCTCCTGTGGTTTCTGACAGCAAAGTACTGGTACATACTGAAAACGGTGTGCTGTATGTGATGGGGCGCCTTAATACCGCTGAAGTGAAAGATTTGGATGATGTCTTACAAAAAGTGGGCAATGTGAGTAAAATTGTCACGCTGATTGACAACATTGATCAATCTTCGGGGACGATGAACTCATCTGCTGCCACGCCAATGGTCGGTGCAGCGACAACACAGCCTTTAGTTGAAACACCAGTTGCAATTGATCCTGATCAAGATGAACCCGTGACGACGACACCAACCGCACCTTAATTTATGAAGCAACTTATTCAGCAAGTACAAGAAAACGTGATACGGGCGAAAAACTTATATCAGGAATTTCGCCTGTATGATTTTGCCAGCTATTCAATCAATTATTTGACGCCAAAGGATACTTTTGAAAAAGAAGAACATCTTGCTTATGGGTTAAAAGCCAGAAATCGACTGGATCTTTATCGAACCAAGAATCCAAAGAAACAAAAACCTTTGATTGTTTTTGTACATGGTGGATCATGGCAGCATGGCAATAAACGTGATTATTTGTTTATTGGTGAGACATTCGCACGTGAGGGCTATGATGTTGCAGTGATCAACTATCATCTTGCGCCTGAACATATCTTTCCAGCATTTGTCGATGATCTAGCGCAAGCGATTCATTATTTGAATCAAAATAAAGTTAAGCTGAATATTTCAACTGACAACATGATTCTGATGGGGCATTCGGCAGGAGCTTTTAACGTGATGTCGGTTGTCTATTCAGCCCAGTCACAAAATTTCAAATATAAAGACCAGATCAAGGCAATTGTGGGTCTGGCTGGACCTTACCATTTTGACTATGTGGGCGATCCTTTATCCGAACATGCCTTTGACCACAAGATTTCCTATCAGCAGGTGATGCC
>NZ_DDAH01000150.1:0-8139 GCF_002333245.1 Acinetobacter sp. UBA2063 | reverse complement strand
GTGCCTCCATTATATGGAAAACAGCAGATAAAGCGGCTCAAGCCAGTGAAGCACTCGCATTAACTGCCGACAAGCTGAAAGCTTTAGGTATTGTTGAATATGTCGTGGATGAGGGCGACGGGGCACATTTGCAGCCTGAAAAAGTCATGCATGACTTAAAAGATGTGTTAAAACAAGTTCTGGATGAACTGCAACCGATGGATGCTCAAGCAAGATGCGACGCACGTTATCAACGTTTAATGAAGTTTGGCAGCAGCAATTTAGGCATCGCATCCTAACGCAAGTCCAGTATTTTTCTGAATCCACCCAATTCCTGCTTGGGTGTAGCGGCGGCATGGATTCCATGCTGTTGTTGCATCTGATGTCTGAAATTTTTCCAAGCAGAACCCGTGCAATTTATATTGATCATCAACTACAGCAGATGAGTACGGAATGGGGAACGCTGGTACAAAAACAAGCTGAAGTACTGAAAGTTCCCTGCATCATTCAAAAGGTGAAGGTTGAAGCAGGCAATCTGGAACAGCAAGCGCGGCAGGCGCGTTATCAGGCCTATCAACAGCATTTGCAAAGTCATGAAGTTTTAGTTCTGGCTCATCATCAGCAAGATCAGGCTGAAACTGTGTTATTGCGTTTATTTTCTGGCGCTGGAGTAAATGGACTGGCTGCAATGCGGCAAATCGATAAACGCAATAATATGACCATCTGGCGACCATTTTTGGACTTAAGTCGTGCGCACATTGAGCAATGGTCACAGCAACTGGGTTTTGATTATGTGACTGATCCAACCAATCATGATACCCATTATGATCGGGCATGGTGTCGGGAAGTGCTATGGGATGTTATACAAACTCGCTTCCCAAAAATGCAGGGTGCTGTGGCACGCACCAGTTATCTGATGCAGGATACAGCAGAGATATTGGAGAATGTATTACAAAAGGATTGGCAATACTGCGCCACAGATAATGAAATCGACTTACTTGCGCTTTCTCAATTTTCAGCAGCTCGGCAACGTCAATTACTCTCAGCCTGGGTAAAGGGAGATGATCAGTATCGTCCAAGCTACGATATGGTACAGCGCCTACAGCAAGAGGTGATTCTGGCGAAACCTGATGCACAGGCGACTTTACATATCAACCAGCATTATTATGTTCGCTATCAGAAAAAACTATATCGTTTAACACATGATATATTATATGCGGAAAAGCAATCATCCATTGCAAATGTGTCGTCACAGTATTATGAAATAGGTCAATTTATACAGGTTGCAGCGGGAAAATTCAGGATTGAATCGCAGACGATCGGGCTTTCTCCAAAACTGCTGGGTCGAGAGTTGCGCTTAATCAAGCGGCAGGGTGGCGAGAAAATCCATCTTTATGGGCGGGTTGGGCATTGGCCACTGAAAAAAGCCATTCAGGAAGCACAGATTTTGCCTTGGTTACGTCATACAATTCAAATATTAGTCGTGGATAATGTTATGCTTGGGGTTTTTAGCCCAAAGGGTTTTTGGTTGGCGCACTCTGACTATGTAGAGCATGGCGGTTGGCAACCAGTTTTAATTTCTGACTGTGGTGATTTTTCTCAGCAGTCTTTTTCACATGACGAGTAGGATATGGCGACAGCATTGAATCAAAATATTTGTTTTATTGGTGGTGGCAACATGGCGCAAGCCTTGATTGGTGGGCTGCTTTCCCGCGGTTTACCAACAACACGCATTACGGTTTCTGACCCCGTAGAACAGATTCGTCATGTACTGGAAGAAAAAGGCATTCAAACTACAGCAGATAATCTTGAAGCCATTAAAAATGCGGATGTGGTGGTGTTGGCGGTGAAACCGCAGGTATTGGCAACGGTATTACAACCATTAAAAGGTTTATTGTCGGATAAACTCGTGATTTCAATTATTGCGGGTGCTGAAATTCAAACCATTTCAGATTTAATTGGCGGCAGCCAGCGTATTGTGCGTGTGATGCCAAATACACCTGCGTTGGTGCAGACAGGGGCGCATGGCATTTATGCATCTGAAGCGGTTGGTAAACAGGACCGTGAACTGACCAGCCAGATTCTTGCAGCGACAGGTCTCACCATCTGGTTGGATAATGAGGCGCAAATTGATGCGGTAACCGCCGTATCTGGTTCTGGTCCTGCGTATTTTTTCTATTTAATGGAAAGCATGATCCGTGCAGGCAAGAATCTCGGTCTGGAGGAGAAAGTGGCGACAGCATTGACGTTGCAAACAGCATTGGGTGCAGCCCAAATGGCAATTACCAGCTCCAACTCACCATCAGAATTGCGTAAAAACGTCACCTCTCCAAATGGCACAACCCAGGCGGCTTTGGAAGTGTTTGACCGTGCGCAGATTTCACAAAATATTCAGGCAGCGCTTGCAGCAGCTCAGAAGCGTAGCCAAGAGCTCGCACAAGAGTTGAGTGACAAGACTAAATCGGTTTAAGTAGGATAAGACAATTATGGGTGCAAGTTCTGCGCTAATTTTTGGTGTTTTGATCAATGTTGCAATTTTATTGGTCTTCTTCCGTTTTTTAATGCAATTGGCGGCAGTCAGTCCATACAATCCTGTAGTGCTTTCAACTGTGAAAGCCACCAAGATTGTGGATGTTTTTAGCCGTATTTTTCCAACGGTGAGCAAGGGTCGTGTCAATCTGGCTGCGGTTGCCTTGCTGGTGGTGCTGTATTTACTGAAAATCTTTGGCCTGATGTATTTGTCTGGACAGATGCCGCATAGTGCCGTGTATCTGGTGATCACGACTTTTGTGACCATGATTCAGGACTTGATCCGTTTCTGCCGCTACCTTATTTTTGCAACCATCATTTTAAGCTGGGTGGTGATGTTTACGCAGACACGTTCACCTTATATTGAAGTGATTCAGGAACTTGCTGAGCCATTGCTTGCACCTTTCCGCCGTTTGTTGCCGAATATGGGGATGATTGACCTGTCGCCAATTTTGGCATTCTTGGCTTTATATATTGCTGAGATCTTAATGAATGAAGCGGCTAAAGTGTTATTAACAGGTCTTTAAGCAAACTGGATTCAATAAAAAATGGGCGAGATGCCCATTTTTTATTTTCTGATGAAACGTTGTCGTATTTTTTGATTCAGTGGATTGGAAAAGTAACGGGCAATGACTGCACCTAGTCCAATCGCAAGTACAAGATAAATCACCAGTAGTACAAGCTTAATATTACCCTGAGTCAATGCGGGCGTATAAAAAAGCTTAAAAAAGCCCAGGATAATCAAGTGGAATAGGTAAATTTCATAGCTATTTTTACCGATATTTTGTAGGAATTTAAAGCGGTCAACCTGAACTTTGGCTTGTTCGTTTGCCACATTTGCCAGAATCACAATTGCAGTACCCAAAGCAAATAGGCTAATTCCCCAAACACAGCTTTCCTTAATCGGCGCAGAAAAATAGATCAGCAGCATCGTACCGATCGCAGCAAATTTAAGGAACGACCATGTGTTTTGATGGAGTTTAAGCTGTGGTGCAATCAATGCCGCAAGGCAGCCAAAGGCAATTCCATCAAAACTGGAAAAATAGTGATACAGATAGGCACCACTTTCCTCACCATAATGTAAATACCTAAAATAAGGACAAAACAGAATCAGGGCGACACAGGCAATCAAAAAAAGAGATTGTCTTTTGAGGAAGAGGGCGGCTAGTGGAAAAAGTAGGTAAAAGACTTCTTCAACGGATAACGACCACAGCACGCCCAGCACATAGTTGACCCAGCCATTTTCGATAATCAGGATATTCATCCAAAAAGTGAGAGCAGCCAAATTTACTGTTGACTGTGCCACCACGATGCCATTAGGTGCCTGGGTCATAAATGGTTTGAGTTCGAATGCGCCTAAAAGATTAACCAAACAGACCAGTAAAATCATAGTGGGCATGATTCGGGCAAATCGTGAGATGTAGAAATCCCGCATATTGATCTGGCTTAGGGTGCCCCAGCGTTTGATAGTATGTGAAGTAATCAGATAGCCTGAGATGACAAAGAACATCGTTACCCCATAGTTACCATTTCTGGCGAATAGGGTGGTGATGTCTTCACCAAAAATCTGGAAATTGATCGAGGTGTCAAACAGTTTGTAAGGGATGTTAAAATGATGCAGCAAGACCAGAAAAATTGAAATAAAGCGTAAAGAATCAATGGAATGATAACGGTTAAATTGAACCTGATTAAACGACATATTGCATTCCTTTCTCCTGTTATGGTTAGTTGTTATAATGGATCGTTTATTGTAATCTCCCTTGCAGCATTAAAAGTATGCTTGTCTGCAAGGGAAAATTTATTGAAGAATGATTACATATTAATGGGCAGCATCCCAGTTCAGTCCCTGTCCGACCTCAACCACCAATGGAACTGAAATCTGAACAACGGACTGCATGACATCCGTAATCTGTCTGGATAGCTCCTCAGCAATTGATTCATCTGCTTCAAATACCAGTTCATCGTGTACCTGCAATAAAAGCTTGGCCTGATCTTTTGGCAGGATTTTATCAACCTCAATCATGGCAATCTTAATGATATCGGCCGCGCTTCCCTGTAATGGTGCGTTAATCGCGGCACGTTCAGCCGCCTTGCGTACCATCATATTTCGTGCATCAATATCTGGTGTATATAAACGGCGCCCCAGTATTGTCTCAACAAAACCCTGTTCCAGTGCAAGCTGACGTGTACGCTGCATATATTCATAAATACCAGGATAGCGGTGGAAATATTGCTTGATATAGTTCTGTGATTCTTCACGGGTAAAGCCCAATTGACGAATCAAGCCAAACTCCGACATGCCATAGAGCAGGCCGAAATTGACGGCCTTGGCCTGGCGACGCTGGTCATTGGTCACATCTTCAATGGCAATGCTCAGTACTTCAGACGCGGTACGGCGGTGTACATCCTGTCCATGCTGGAACGCATGAACCAGTGCATCATCCTGGGAGAAATGTGCCATCAGGCGCAGTTCAATTTGTGAATAGTCGGCTGCCAGCAGTACACGCCCCTCAGGTGCAATAAATGCCTTGCGAATCTGACGGCCAATTTGAGTACGAATTGGAATGTTTTGCAGGTTTGGGTCAGTGGATGACAGGCGGCCTGTCGCGGTCAAGGCCTGATGATAGCTGGTATGCACACGATGTGTCGTATCATGTGACTGTTCAACCAGACGGTCAGTATAGGTGTTTTTAAGCTTTGCCAGTCCACGGTGTTCCAGAATCACTTCGGCTAGCGGATGCTCAATTTTTTCCAGCACACTTTCACTGGTGCTGTATTGTCCAGTTGCTGTTTTCTTGCCGCCTTTGATGCCCAGTTTGTCAAATAACACTTCACCGACTTGTTTAGGTGAGGCGATATTAAATGCCTCACCTGCCAGTTCGGTGGCCTGATTTTCCAGAGTCTGCATGGTTTCTGAAAATTCAACACTGAGCTGGTCAAGGAAAGCATGATCCAGCTTGATTCCATCTTCTTCCATGTCCGTCAATACCCGAGCAACAGGCATCTCAATGTTATGCAGGATATTGACCAGTTCAGGGAAAGGCTGGAGCTTTGCTGACAGCACCTCATACAGCCGATAGGTGACATGCGCATCTTCAGCGGCATAATGTGCCGCAACCTCAAGCTCAATCTGGTTAAAGGTTTTCTGTTTGGCACCCTTACCAGCGATTTGCTCGAAAGTGGTGGTGAGATGGCTGAGATACACCCGTGCCACATCATCCATACCATGACGTGTTGCCGCTGCATTCAGGACATAAGACGCCAGCATAGTATCGAAATACCAGCCCTGAATGATGATGCCGTGATTGGCAAAGATGTGTGCATCGTATTTTAAATGATGACCGATTTTCCTGATGTTTTCATTTTCAAGAATCGGTTTGATCTGTGCCAAAACAGCTTCACGATTAAGCTGTTCAGGTGCATTTTCATAGTCATGTGCCAATGGAATGTAATAGGCATCGTTTGCATCAAAGGCGACAGAAAATCCAACCAGCTCTGCAATACGATAGTCCAGACTGGTGGTTTCTGTATCAATGGCAAAGTGATCGGTCTCCTGCATCCGTTGTAACAGGCTGTCCCAATCTTCCTGTTTCAGTACCGTATGATAGCTGGCTGTGCCAAGCTGGTCATCCTGACTGGAAAGACTGGCATGGTCTTCTGCAATACCATCCTGTGCTACTGTGGATTCAGTGTTTTGCGCAGCTTTCACAATGTTCTGTGAAGTCTGTTGATAGGCAGAGCCATTTGGATTGTTCGGATGATCTAAAGACTGTAACTGGTTACGAAATTCCAGTTCAGTGTAAAGGTCACGCAGATGGTCCACGTTTGGATTGCAGAGCTTGAGTTCATGCCAGTCCAGATTAAGCTCAAGGTCACAGACAATGCTGGCAAGCTGATGGTCAATCTTGATGTTGTCCAGATTATCCTTGATATTTTGACTGATTTTACCCTTGAGCTGGTCTACATTGGCAATGATATTGTTCAGTGAACCGTATTCATTCAGCAGTTTGGCAGCTGTTTTCGCCCCCACGCCTGGAACGCCCATGATGCCATCAGAGGCATCGCCCATAAGGGTGAGATAGTCAATAATCTGGTGCGGGTGCACTCCAAACTTCTCATATACGCCAGCCTCATCCAGCACGCGGTCCTTGAAGCTGTCTTCCAGTTTGACATGCTCATTGACCAGTTGCGCCATATCCTTGTCGCCTGTTGAGATCAGCACATGGTGACCCTCAAGCACCGCACGTTTTGCCAGCGTTCCAATAATGTCATCCGCTTCTGCACCTGGCAGGCTGTACAATGGAATACCCTGTGCTTTGATTAAGGCATGCAAATACGGAATCTGTTGTGACAATTCCTCTGGCATGCTTGGACGATCACCTTTGTAAATCGGTGATAATTTATGACGAAATGTTGGCTCTGGCGTGTCAAAGATCACCGCCATATGGGTGGGCTGGGTACGGCGCATCAGCTTCTGGATCGCCGAAATGGCACCACGGATTGCATTGGTATGCAGACCAGTCGATGTTGTGAGTGGAGGTAAGGCGTGAAAAGCACGAAATAGAAAATAAGACCCGTCAACCAGGACAAAAGGTGGCATTGCACAAATCCTTATTATGAACTGGCAGCTATTTTACGTGAAAAAGTGGTGGCTGTCCCTGTTGTCGTGTTGAGCAGAGACGATCTATGTCGTTTTAAAAATTGCAGTATTTTGTATGTAAAAATAGCGGCCTATCCAATGATCAAGTAAGATAGCTTCAATGAAGCTGTGATAATTGATATAAACCCATGTATAAAAAAGATAAACAGGGAATGGTCATTGTTCTGGTTGCCTTGACTATATTGCTCGTCAGTGCAATCGCATTTCAATGGCAGGGGACGATTATTGCCGCCGCAATAGGACTAACTGTTGTTATTGTACACATCCTTTCCGAGATTCATCAGCGTTTGCTTCAGCTTGAGCAGGCGGCACCCAGCTATTTTGCCCAGTCTGCTGGTATTGGAATGCAACGCATCGTGATTTATAGCGCGGCGCTGGTTGCGCTTTTTGCCTATGCAAATACATGGATGTGGCTGGCAGGTGGTGCGTTGCTGGTGCTTATGCTCTGCCTGATTCAAACCATCAGCGCCTTTCAAACACGGTTGCTTCATCTGGAACAATATACAAATGCCGATTCAAAAGCAGAAGCTTTAGGTAATATTCAAAATATTGAGATCGACCACACCACACCAACAACTACACCAAGTTTTGAAGCCCAGCATCCAGCGTGGATGCAGGCCAATGTCGCAGCAACTCCAAATATGGATATTCACGATTCCATATCCCCCAACAATCCACCCATAGCGAAAGAACAGGCTTGGTGGCAACCTGCATTCGACTGGATGATACATGGTAATCCAATCCTGCGTGTTGCTGTGGCCGTGTTGATGGTGGGTGTAGTGTTGCTACTGCGTTTTGCCAGTGAACATTGGCAGTTGAGTCTGGGTGTCAAACTGGGATTTATTGCCAGTGCGGGTGTTATCACCACCATTGCTGGCTATTGGCTGCAACAGAAAAACCATTTGTTTGCAGTTGCCTTGCAAGCCGCCGGTTTAGCCGTTGTCTCTTTAACCCTGATCTCCTCACATCAT
>NZ_DDAH01000070.1:0-3109 GCF_002333245.1 Acinetobacter sp. UBA2063 | reverse complement strand
TTACGGCTATTCGGATAAATTGCCTTAAAAACTAGGGCATCATGGTGTTATGGAGTAAGTGCAATGAAAGGCAATCGTGAAGTCATTAATCAACTGAATCAGGTGCTTTATCACCATTTAACTGCAATCAACCAGTATTTTTTACATTCCCGCATGTTTAATGATTGGGGAATCTCGCAATTGGGTTCAGCCGAATATAAAGAGTCCATTCGCCAAATGAAGCATGCGGACAAGATTATTGAACGTATCTTATTTTTAGAGGGATTACCGAATCTACAACACCTCGGCAAACTCTATATCGGCCAGCATACCGAGGAAGTTCTGAATTGTGACATTCGCAAGGTTAAGGAGAATATAGCCGCAATTAAACAGGCGGTTGAACTTGCAGAAGCTCAACAGGACTATGTGACCCGTGATTTGGTACAGGAAATTCTAGAAAAAGAAGAAGAATATTGGGATTGGCTCGATACCCAACTCGACCTCATTAAAAATGTCGGTATTGAAAACTATATCCAAAGTCAGATTTAAACAGTCAATTTCAGGCTGAAACCAAGGTAATCTTTAGTTTCAGCCTAGCATAAAGCCAAGTAAAGACTACTATTCTAAATGTTGATTTAATTCAACAATATCAGCCAACCTTATATTCTCTCCATACAATTGTTGCAATATAAAAAGTTGCTGCTCTGCTTCAGCCATTTTCTGGTTGTAAACCAATAACTGGGCGTATTTTTTCAGGTTATAAGGTGTTGCCTTGTTCTTAACCATATCACTCCACTGCATTAAATCCTGATCCGACATAGACACGGTTGGTTTTAGTGCAATCCAAACCAGACGTTGCTGGAATTGGCTAAGTAATAAAATACGTGAACTCCCCATAATTTCTGCTGTAGGTTGCTGTCCCTTGAATAGCAATTGGCTGTTTTCCTGATAAACTTTATAGTCCCTCCAGATCATGAATAGCAAAACCAGCGAAATCACCCAGCAACCACGAATCACATTTTTATGAAGCGTGATCCCTTTTAGGTTAGGCGTTTGAGCCTGAATCAATCCCAACAGAAAGCCCATGGGCAATAGAAAATAGGCATAACGCTGTGGAAATTCAAGCATTGCATGGATCAGGATGGCACTCACCATCAGCATCGCGATAATTGAAATAGTGTCTTTGGTATTTTTATTGAGCCAAAGCAACCATACTGCCATATAGGCAATAATCAAAAGTCCCAGTGGAATGCCATTCCAAATTAAGATGTCCAGTAACACATTGTGCCCACTGGTGACCCATTCATGTGACGGATGTAGATGGAAAATCGTCATTTGTGCAACACTGGTTTGATTCCAGCCATATCCCCACCACGGCTGTTCTTTTAATGCCAAAAGCATTTGGGTCCAGATTTCGAAACGTAAATAGCCAGAGCTTGCTCGTTCTACAATGCTATCAGCTTCAATGACCGCCGTTCCTGTAGAGCTTTCAATTGCATGGGTAAAGGCAGGAATCCCCCAAGCTGCTATTGCAAAAAACCCAATGCACCATAACGACAGCTTGAGAACATTCAAACGTGGAGTTTGCTTAAACTGTTTGTAAATCCAATAGATGAAAATAAATAAACATACTACCCATGATGTGCGGGACTGACTCAATGCAATTGCAAACAGGATGACCAAACTTGCAGAATCAAGCAGCCATACAGAAGCTTTATGTTTTTCATATAAATATAAAGCCCCCATTAACCCCATGACTAAAAAAGTCGCCATATTATTGGGCTGACCAAAATTGGCATAGGGACGATTACCTTTAAGCTGCATAATGCCATATAAACTTGATTCAAGCCCTAACCATTGCACCATCGCCATCAGACTGGTAACACTCGCGATAATAAGTAATAGCCAACAGGTCCTTTGCATCAACTGTTCACGAGCACTTGGTTGTAACGATAGGTTATATCCCATCACCACCATGAACCAGAAACCCAGTAAATACACACTACTCAATAAGGCAATACTAAAATCAAATACTAAACCAAAGCTCCACTGCAATAATGGAACAAATGCAACTGGCAATATATAAAGCTGCAGTTTGGGTATCTGAATATTTCGATTTAGAAAAAGTGCAAGTAAGGCCAATGCAGCAGCGAAAGTAGCTAGCTCGCTGGAAAATGTCACCCAGGGATAGGTGTGGAATGGCGATAGCCAGGCGAAGCTGAGCAGCAGCGCTGCGAGTAATAGACATAATGATTGCATATTTCGATATAAAAAAGAGCTTCACTGCATTATACATTGAAGCTCAATAAAACTGGTTTTATAGCTTAGTGTTTCTATTAATTCCAAGGTCTCAAATCAACAATCTTTACAACTTCACCTTTTTCTTTGTTTATGAGAACGGTCATGTCAACGGCATTGGCTTTTAAAGGAATAAACGCAGTTGCTTGGGGATACTTAGATAATGTCTTTTCCACCGAAGCTTTATCGTTAAACTGGTTTAACGCATCCAAATTTTGTGCATGTTGTTGAATCTGTTTTTTTACTTTATCCAACGGTACATAACGTTCTGGTTTCTGGGCAATTGAAATACCGCCAAATACTTCTGCAAATGTATCATCATTGCGAGTTTGGATATCTTTGGCAAGTTCCACACCTACATATTGAGGTTGAAACCATGAAGGATGCTGATATGGGGGTAATGCTTTTTGAATACCATCCTCAAGCATTTCATTTTTGCGAATCAATTCAAATCCATTTACATAATAAGCAATCCATACTGGTCTCCCCTGTTCAATACTGTATATGCCATAAACTAATGCGCACAGCTGCAAGGTGATAATAATACTCAAATCCATTTTTAAGGTCTTTTTGCCTTCTTTATACACAAGTAAGCCTAAAATTGGACCAATAATGACATCAATCGCTAACATCATTAAAAAAATATGTGTTACACCTACTGCTTGTGTGAATGGTGATGGATACCAAATAAAAAAGACCAATCCAATCACGAATAAAGCGACTAAAAATGAAAGCAATAAATGGGTGAAAAAAAATTTTAGGCGTTTAGACATTTCACTCAACTTTATTTATAAATTTTTTAAAAAAAGACTCTCTAGCAATTCATAATAAG
>NZ_DDAH01000034.1:0-8849 GCF_002333245.1 Acinetobacter sp. UBA2063 | reverse complement strand
GAAGCTTTATTAAATACATTAGAAAGCGGACAACATTACACACGCCGCGAAGCGGTGATTAACGTAAACTTTAAAGCCATTCATGTGGATTATACGGTCTCACAACTCAATGCAGGTAAAAGTTATCACCCACTTTTATTAATCGAACTCAATCCAATTGATCGAATGTTGAAAATTTCTAAAGAAGAAAATTTAGTACAACAACATCAAGTCGCACGCCAACTAGTTCGCGGCGTGGCACATGAAATTAAAAATCCTCTAGCGGGCATTCGTGGTGCAACACAATTACTTGCTCGCAGCTTAAATGATGAAAGCTATCGTGAGTTTACCGACATTATTATTAGTGAAGTCGATCGCTTAACCAATCTAGCAGATACCATGCTTGGTTCACGTCAGTTACCAAGCTATGAGCTGGTCAATGTACATGAACCACTGGAACGCGTTCGTTCACTTATTGTGAACCAAACGAAGAAAAAAATTAAGATCACCCGCGATTATGACCTTTCCCTGCCTGATGTAATGGCTGACCGTGATCAACTGATTCAGGTCATGCTGAATATCAGCGTCAATGCTGTGCAAGCAATGACTGAAAATAAAGATTTTTTTGGCGATTCAGAACCAGAGCTGATTTTAAGAACGCGCATTCAACGCTTAGTGACAATTAACGGTGTTCTAAATCGCTCATCGATAAGAATTGATATTGAAGACAATGGACCAGGTGTTCCAGAAAGCATATTAGAGTCAGTATTTTATCCACTTGTGACTGGACGAGCGAAAGGTACAGGACTTGGCCTCAGTATCGCGCAAAACATCATGCATCAACATAACGGAATGATCGAATGTCAATCCGTTCCAGGAAAAACCGTATTTAGCTTATATCTACCTTGGGAGTCAGACCGTGTCACGAAATAAAATTTGGGTAATTGATGATGATCGTGCCATGCGCTGGGTACTCAAAAAGACTTTTAAAGAAGAAGGTTTTGACGTTACCAATTTTGAAGAAGCACAAACAGCGCTGGAACGTTTACATGATGATGCCCCTGATGTCATTTTGACTGATATTCGTATGCCTGGAATTGATGGTTTAACTTTTCTGTCTAAAGTAAAGAACACCCATCCTGACCTGCCTGTGATTATCATGACTGCCCACTCTGATTTGGAGTCAGCGGTATCAAGTTACCAGACTGGTGCTTTTGAGTACCTGCCAAAGCCTTTTGATATTGATGAGGCACTGGCATTGGTCAATCGTGCCATTTTGCATATCACCAAGCTTCAACAGCAGGAAGCCAGCAAAGCGGCGGCGGCTGCACCATTACAATCCACTGAGATTATCGGTGAATCACCTGCAATGCAGGAAGTGTTCCGTGCCATTGGACGTTTATCACAATCGCATATTACTGTATTGATTAATGGTGAATCTGGTACAGGCAAAGAGCTGGTGGCCCATGCACTGCACAAACATTCGCCTCGCCGTGCCAAACCTTTTATTGCGCTGAATATGGCGGCAATTCCAAAAGACTTGATTGAAACCGAGTTGTTTGGTCACGAAAAAGGTGCATTTACAGGTGCAAACACCCAGCATCAAGGACGTTTTGAACAAGCCAATGGCGGTACATTATTCCTGGATGAAATTGGTGATATGCCATTTGAAACCCAGACACGTCTACTCCGTGTGCTTGCGGATGGTGAATTCTATCGTGTTGGTGGACATATTCCAGTAAAAGTAGATGTGCGCATTGTGGCGGCAACCCATCAGGACCTGGAAAAGCTGGTTAATGAAGGACGTTTCCGCGAAGACTTGTATCATCGTCTCAACGTAATCCGTATTCACATTCCTAAACTTGCCCATCGTAGTGAAGACATTCCAATGCTGGCACAGCACTTTCTGGCACGTGCAGGCAAGGAACTCGGCGTAAGTCCAAAAATCCTACGCACTGAAACAACGGATTATATGCAACAGCTACCGTGGCCAGGCAACGTTCGTCAGCTAGAAAATACCTGTCGCTGGCTGACAGTGATGATCACGGGTCGTGAGGTTTATCCTGAAGATTTACCTGCTGAGCTTAAGCAAGTCTCCATCCAGAAAGCCACAAGTGATGCCGTGCAGCCAACAGCGGCCAGCCCAGCATTGGCTGAACGAATTGCAGTGCATCATTGGGATGAGTTGTTGGGTCAATGGGCAATTCAAAAGCTCAAAAATGGGGAAATGAAAATTCTGGATATCGCAACACCGATGTTTGAACGCACATTGATTAATGCCGCACTTCAGCAAACACGTGGACGTAAACGTCATGCTGCTGAGCTTTTGGGTTGGGGACGCAATACCCTAACACGTAAACTCAAGGAGCTTGGCATGGATTCATCTGAAGATGATGATGACGAGGAAATTCGTTCAGCCTAAAAGACTAAGCCATTAAAAAAGCGAGCAAATCATGTCTCGCTTTTTTATTATCAGGAGGATTTGCAACACTCATCAACTTCATAGCCATACCATGTATATGGTTTTTGCTATAATACAAATCACTCAACCCACTTCTCTTGAATATAATGACTGATATTTGTTACCCAAGTTGCGAACAGCCTCAAACTCGCCGTGGACAGGAACGTCGTCTTGCCTTGCTCATTTGTGCAACCGATTTATTTCTGGAACGTGGTTATGATGCTGTTTCTCTGGATGATATTGTCAATCATGCGGGTGGATCAAAAACGTCTATCTATAAATATTTCGGCAATAAAGAAGGCTTGTTTACCGCCATTTGTGATTATCGGCGAGAAGTTTTTTTTAAAGGGGTTTGCGTACCCTATATTCCAGAAAAGATTGATCTCAAAAACTATTTAAACCAGACCTTAATCCGTTTTTATCAACATATCATACAACCTGAGAACATTGCCTTTATGCGTCTGTTCACAGAGCAAACTCAAAAAGATATACAATTAGCGCACTATTTTTATGACCAATGTGCTTTAAATATACAGAATACGATTGCATTTGCTTTAGGTCAGGCAAACGACCTCAATGAAATATACTGCTCTAACCCTCATTTCTCCGCCATGATGTATTTCGGAATTTTACGTGATGTGGAATGGCTACTTTTAATGGGTTTAGAAGTATCAGCAAATGACGCTGAAATAACTGATTATATTAATTATTCCGTTGATTTATTCTTAAAAGCTCATCAAAAAGTCTAATTCTTTTGCATTTTCCTGAGCGTATAGTATAGTAGTCAATTCCTTTTTACCCACCACTCGTCAAACAACAATTAATTATTGTTTTTATTCAATAATTAATTTTGGGAGTAGCTATGGCGCTTCGGCATTTCCTGACTTTACGTGACCTATCCTCATTAGAACTGCAACGCATTTTAGATCGTGCGCAAGAACTCAAGCGTATGCAGCACAGCAATACGGTATATCAACCTTTTGTTGGTAAAGTTTTAGGAATGATTTTTGAAAAGTCGAGTACACGTACCCGTATTTCTTTTGAAGCAGGCATCTGCCAGTTTGGGGGTAATGCGATTTTTCTTTCGCCACGTGACACCCAACTGGGTCGCGGTGAGCCAATTGAAGATTCTGCCCGCGTAATATCAAGCATGCTTGATATTGTGATGATCCGTACTTTTGGGCATGACATCGTAGAGCGTTTTGCCTCTTATTCTAAAGTACCTGTCATTAACGGTCTTACGGATGACCACCATCCATGTCAATTACTTGCTGACTTACAAACCTTTCAAGAACACCGTGGAAGCATCAAAGGTAAAACGGTTGCTTGGATTGGCGATGGCAATAATATGTGTAATTCATACATTGAAGCAGCACATATGATGGGTTTTAAACTCAAGATCGCCTCTCCTGAGGGTTATGAGCCAAAACCTGAGTTTCTTGCCGAGTTTGCTGACTGTGTGGAAGTGTTCAACAAGGCTGAAGATGCAGCGGTTAATGCAGACCTGATCGTAACAGATGTTTGGGCAAGCATGGGGCAAGAAGAAGAACAAAAGCTTCGTGAAAAAGCATTTGCTGATTTCCAAGTGAATGAAAAATTGATGGACTTAGCCCACTCTGACTGTTTATTTATGCATTGCTTACCCGCACACCGCGGCGAAGAAATTTCTGAACACATGCTGGACCATAAAAATGCAGTGGTTTGGGATGAAGCGGAAAATCGTTTGCATGCTCAAAAGGCATTGATGGAATTCCTGCTCAATGAGAATTTAAACAAAAACTAAATACAAAAAACAGCATCCTTGTGATGCTGTTTTTATTTATCCAATCTAAATTGAACACTGAAATAAAAACACTTATAGTAAAGCCAGCATTTTAAAAATAAGTTTCTCATATCATGAGAACTTCAATCATTGTATAGCGAACCTTATGACTTCACTCGAACAAGCTTTATCTCAGATACCGGGTTTTTCTTTGGTGCATGAGCACCTGTTTAGCTCTGCCCAACCCTCAGTTGAGCAGTTGCAGCAGATTAAAGAATATGGTTGTAATACAGTCATTAACCTTGCGACGAGTAAGTCTGAAAATCACTTATCCCAACAGGATCAAATTTGTCTGGGTTTGGGGCTAAACTATATTCATATCCCCATTGACTGGGATATTCCCTGCTCAGAACAATGTCTTTTTATTTTGGATTTAATTGACCATCTGGTTCAAAATGAAATTGTCTGGTTACATTGTGCCCAGAATATGCGTGTCAGTTGCTTGATGTATCTATATCGGCAGTTTTATATGAATATTGAATTACCTATTGCCCAAGAGTTGCTTCATCAAATCTGGGAGCCGAATGAGACCTGGACAGGCCTGATTCACAGCATTAGCTTACAACTGCAAGGCCGTAAAGCAACACAGGAATTACAGCAGTCATTGATCAATGCAGATCATTTTGCCTGATGGGAAACAAGCACTGTTGCCATTGCCAGAATGCCTTCCTGACGGCCAGTAAAACCTAGTTTTTCAGTTGTGGTCGCCTTAATACTAATTTGTGTAACATCCACATTCATGACATCTGCGATGCTTTGACGCATCTCCAGATTATGTTTGGCAAGTTTTGGCCGTTCGCAGGCCACAGTAATGTCAGCATTATTGAGATGATAACCACGATCTAAAATCAACTGATATACATGCTTAAGCAATACCCGACTATCTGCACCCTTATATTCTGGGTCAGTGTCAGGGAAATACTGCCCTATATCCCCTAAAGCCAATGCGCCCAATAATGCATCACACAATGCATGCAGCACCACATCTCCATCAGAATGGGCTTTTAAACCATGTGTGTGGGGAATCTGAATACCCGCCAAGGTAACAAAGCTGCCTTCTTCAAAAGCATGTACATCCATTCCCTGTCCAATACGAATGTGAGCAACCATATGATTTTCCTTTTACAATATACTGAACAAATCTTGTATTCTGGCTTTCTATTTCGCTATAGTACATTGAGCAAATTAGACTGAAAGTATGCGTCATTATGCTGTTTAATACGGTAAGAAATCAATTAAAGAACGTCGGTTATATCATCACATTGAGTTGTTTTTGCTCAACATTTACATTTGCGAAATCAATCGATTGCTCAGATCGTACACTTGACCTTAAAAAGATATGTTCCAAGCAATATGATGAACAGCGAATTAAACTCAACAATAAGTTTTTAACTGCTTATTTGGTGACCGATGCCCCCTTACAGCTATTACATGATACCCAGAGATTATGGTTAAAACAGTTACAGCAATGCAAATCTAAAACCTGCTATCAACAACAGTTTGAATTGCGTTTGGATGACCTGAATTTTTATACATCAATGAACCAGACGCTAACCCAGCATTATCTAAAATATGAACAGGGAAAATTAGCCGCTCAACCCATTCATTTACAGATTCATCAACTGGATAAAGACAAGCTTAAAATTGAGGGTATTGCTTATCGCAACCCAAACAATCGACTGGAAACCCAAATAATGTCATTGCTTGCCTACAGTACACCTGAACAAAAAAATCAGATCACTGATAATGAAAAGAAATGCCAATATCAGTTTGATTTTCAAAAGGCCTTACTGATTGTCAAAACAGATCAAAAAGGCTGCGAACGTTTTACAGGCATCTACCGTTTATATGACTAAACTTGAATGATTGAATTTCAAAAGCCGATGTTTTTATACATCGGTTTTTATTCTTTAATAGGCAGAGGTAACGCCTGTAATTCCTGCACCGATGACAACAATATGAGGCATAGTAAACTCCTTGAAATGCAAGGAATTTCATAATAAGCAATATATAGCAATTAGCAAAATATAAGCTACACTTGGATTTATTTGAGACTTCACTCATGCCTAAAATATATTCTGTAGATTTACGTGAAAAAGTCATGAAACATTATCATGATACTCACCATAAATGTAAGCGTCCGCTGAACACACCTTATGAATTCGTCCTATAAGCCTTAATTTAGTCCCCAGTTAAAAATAAGTGGGGACTTAAATTTATGACTACAAATAACCAGACATCCATCGCATCTCTTGCGAAGCGAAGAATTACTACCACACCGCTGGAAATCCGACCAAAATTAAAAAACAGCCATGGGGTTCAGCGGGCGCTTACAATTTACAAGCAAAATTAAAAAAGCTCAGGGACTAGTTCCATGAGCTTTTTTTATCAATCTAATAATTTGTTTGATTTTACTTTGCAGCAGTTGCTTCAGTGGTAATATTGACAGTGATCTTATCTCCTACATTCGGCACGTAATTTCCGATGCCAAATGCAGAACGGTTAAATGATGTTGTGGCATTAAAGCCAATCGCTGGCACTTTCGCCATTGGGTGCTCGCCTTGTTTATTCAGCACAGCATCTAAAACCACAGGCTTTGTTACACCTTTAACAGTTAAATCACCCGTAATTTTGAAGTGTTTTTTGTCTTTAGTTTCGACTTTAGTGCTTTTAAAAGTGATATTCGGATACTTAGCAGCGTTAAACCAAGCTTCTTCCTGGAACTCTTTATCCAAAGCAGGAACATTGGTATTTACGCTGCTTAAAGGGATTGTCACTTCTACAGATGAATTCGCTGGTTTTGCATTATCAACTTTAATTACACCCTGAATATCAGTAAAATTCGCGCTTGGTGTAGAAAAACCGAAATGGTTCCAGCTAAAAACAGTCGCTGTGTGAGTTGGATCAATTTTGTAGTCAACAGCCTTCGCTTGTACTAGTGTTGAACCTAATACTAAACATACACCTAGAGATAACGTTTTTAATCTGTTCATGGCATCCTCGAATCATTTTTTCAAAATTTCATTGATTGTAGTAGAAAAGTGCAGGAATAAACTGCGGTTGATTTATGACACAGTGTTTTATTTTTGCAACGATTATACATCTATATAGATAAATAAATCACACAAACAACAATAAAGCATAACTTACACAAATTCGAGCTATAGTCAAACCGTTTAATTACCCATACACTCGTTAAAGAAACGACTAAAAAGCTTATCTATTGAGTTAACCAACCATTTTTTCCTTTTTGCTTTCACCCATGCCCACATTTTTTCAATAGGATTAAGGTCAGGACTATACGGTGGTAACCAAAGTATTTGATGCCCATGTTGGGTTAATAGATCTTGTATATCTTGTCGTTTATGGAAAGCTGCATTGTCCATGACAATTACACTATTCGAGGGTAATTCTGGTAATAAAAACTGATCTACCCAAAAATGAAATACATCCGAATTTACTTTGCAATCAAATAAACCAACTGCAAATAACTTACCCTCATGGATTGCTCCTATTGCATTGGTTTGATTTTTTAATTGCCAATTATATGTTCCATAACAAGGAGTTCCCTGTTTTGAATAACCATGAGGTCTATGTTCATGAGATTTAAATCCACTTTCATCAAGATAGATGATCGGGTGTTGACACCTTAATCGGTTTAAATCTTTTAAATACTGCTCTCTGAGTTCTGTTTTTGCTTTCGGGTGCCGTAAGGTCTTTTTTTAACTGTGATATTTAGACGCTTGAGCGCATCTCCAATTGTAGAAGTACCACAACCAAAACGAGCAGCGCGTTCATATTGATAATCATCAGGATATTGCTCAACATCTGCACGTAAGGCATCATCATCAACTTTAGATGGTTTTCTTGGTCGAGTTCTTTTTATTTCGATTCGCTTTTTCCATTCGACAATTGTATTTTTATCAATTTCGAAGTGTTGAGCAACCGCTCGGATAGATTGACCTTCTTCAAGCTTGGCTAATATTTTCTTTCTAAAATGTATTGGATAACTCATATCGGTATTGTATTGGTTTTTTGACGTACGGACTATAGCCACAGTCGCACTTTTATCTGTATCTTTAACAACACAAGCAGGTTTTTTAGATAATGCCTTAAAAATTGCTCAAGCAGTGCAAAGTGGTGATACAGGTGCGGCATTAAATCAGGCTGCCAATATGGCAACAGCACAAAAACAACAAGCTGCACCAGCAACAGCCTATGTTGATACAACACCTTATTCAGTTGCGCAATTGGGTGCGATGGACTGCGCTGCACTTGCAGTATCTTCAGCCACAGCACAACGTGAAATCAAGAGCTTGCAAACTCAAGCTGAACAGTTTGACAATTTACAAACTCAGGCACAACAAGAAGCAGCAAGTAGAGGTAACGCAAAAGCACTCGGTGGTTTATTATCGATTGCTGGAAATATTATGGCGCAAAAAGGCAGCAGTTCTGCAAGCACATTAAGTACGCTGGGCAATAACCTTTCAACAACTCAATCAGAAGCTCAACTACAAACCATGAATTCTGATGCATTGCTCAAAGCTTACAAAAAACACGAAGCTGTGATGTGGTTCTAGGATTTTA
>NZ_DDAH01000128.1:20818-21391 GCF_002333245.1 Acinetobacter sp. UBA2063 | reverse complement strand
ACTGAAACAACAGATTGACCAAGCCTTACAACAATTCGAGTTAAAACCACATGCCAAAAGTGGCGATTTACCCAATGGTTTTAAGCAGCGTCTATCTATGGCGGCAGCCTTATTGCATCAACCTGAAATTGTCTTTCTGGATGAACCGACCAGTGGTATTGACCCACTGGCAAGACGTTCATTCTGGTACACCATTGGCGAGCTGGCGAATCAGGGCATTACCATTATTATCACCACGCATTTTATGGAAGAAGCGGAATATTGTGACCGTATTGCCATTCAGGACGCAGGCAAAGTGTTGGCACTCGGTTCACCGCAACAGGTACGACGGCAGGCAGGTGATACTGGTGCAATGGATATGAACAGTGCCTTTATTGCGATTGTGGAACAGGCACGAGCCAAGCAAGGGGGTGATAAATGATGAGTATCTTATTTTTAACCCCCTTGCGGAACTTTAGTCGTTCCTCATCCCCCACTTGCGAAACAGTGTTTCTCAGGGGAGAACACCACGAATCATATAAGGTTTTGATTTCATGGAAAGTCCCCCCTGTGAAGGGGGGATTTAGGGGGGTA
>NZ_DDAH01000128.1:0-20670 GCF_002333245.1 Acinetobacter sp. UBA2063 | reverse complement strand
AGGGGGGATTTAGGGGGGTAATTTTATGAACCTTAGAGCATTTTTTAATCGTCTATCCGCCCTTACGATAAAAGAAAGCAATCAGTTATTACGAGATAAAAGTAGTCTGGCGATAGGGCTGATTTTACCCATTATCCTGATTTTGCTGTTTGGTTATGGCCTGTCTTTTGATTTAAGTCATGGACGAGTAGGGGTTGTGGTACAACATAGTTCACCACAAAGTCAGCAACTGATTTCTGGTTTAAATGGCACAACATATCTTGATATTCAGCAATACCATAGTTTTGTTCAGGCTGAACAGGCAATGGGCAAGGCAGAAATAGATGCGATTGTTAATCTGCCTACCGATTTTGCCGAACAAAGTGCTAAAGGTACAGCGACGATACAGGTGATTAGCAATGGTCGTTCCATCAGTATTGCATCAGCCCTGCAAGGCTATATTTCAGGCGCATTGGCAACCACACAAGCCATTCAGGCAGACCGTCAGCAAATCGCACCGTCCAGTGGTGTGATTACGGTTGAACAGCGGATGTGGTTTAATGAATCAGCAAATAGTACATGGTTTATTGTGCCTGGATTGATTGTACTGATTCTGACTTTAATCGGGGCATTTTTAACTGCCCTGTTGATTGCCCGTGAACGAGAAAGAGGCACACTGGAAGCCTTATTTGTGACCCCTGTGCGTCCATTAGAAATTGTCCTTGCCAAACTGATTCCCTATATCGTGATTGGTATGATTGATATTGTCATCTGTCTGATTGCGACTCATTTCCTGTTTGAAGTACCGATGAGGGCTTCATTATTATCCATTATCAGTGCTTCATTCCTCTATTTACTGGTATCCCTGCTGATGGGATTAACCATCTCAGGTTTTGCCCAAAATCAGTTTAAAGCCAGTCAAATTGCATTACTGGCAAGTTTTATGCCTGCGTTGATGCTGTCAGGTTTTGTGTTTGATACCCGCAATATTCCCTTTGTTGTCCAAATCATTAGTCAGATTTTACCTGCAACCCATTTTATGTCACTGATTAAAACCCTGTTTTTAGGCGGAGATAATTGGGCATTATGGTTGAAGGAGTGTAGTGTTTTAATGCTGTATGTGGTTATTTTTACCGTAGCGTCCTGTATGTCGCTAAGAAAACGCTTAAGCTGATTTTATAGAGATATGCCCATGATAAATAAAATGATTCACTGGCTCAATTATCTTCTGGTCTTGGTTAAAAAAGAATTTTTGATTATTTTTAGTGACCCTGCCAATCGGGCCATATTATTTGTACCTGCATTACTACAAGCCTTATTATATGGCTATGCTGGCACTTATAATGTTAATCATGTCGATTATGCGGTATTAGACCAGAGTAAAGGGCAGGTATCGCATCAATTACTGGCACATTTAGATGGTTCAGGAATTTTTAAACGTACAGCGACACTGGATAATAATACCCAAATTCAACAGGTGATTGATGAACGTACTGCTTTAGCCATCATCACTATTCCTGCTGATTTTGAGGATAAACTGAATCAGGGACAGGCTTCTCCGATTCAGGTGATTTTAGATGGTCGTAATTCTTCAACTGCAGGTATGGCTGGGACATATATCAGTAGTGTGGTGGGACAAGTGAATCAGCAACATCTGGGAACTGGTGCAGCCCTCAATGTGGAAACCCGCACTTGGTATAACCCGAATCTGGAATCCCGATGGGGAATCATGCCATCTTTGATAGCTGCACTAAGTATGATACAAACTTTATTATTGTCCTCGCTTTCTGTCGCCAGAGAACGGGAACAGGGCACATTTGACCAGTTATTGGTCACGCCTTATACCCCGATTCATATTATGATTGGTAAAGCCCTACCGCCGATTTTTGTGGGATTGATGCAATCGACCATTATCCTGCTGATTATTATGTTCTGGTTTAAAATTCCCATGAATGGTTCGCTGGGTTTACTCTATTTTGGTTTATTGGGTTTTAATATTGCAACAGTAGGCGTAGGACTCTCTATTTCGGCAATTTCCCTGAATATGCAGCAGGCAATGCTATTTACTTTCTTCCTCATTATGCCATTGATGTTGTTATCTGGACTTTTAACCCCTGTACAAAATATGCCGTATCTATTGGAAATGGGTACTTATGCCAATCCATTACGTTTCGGGATTGATTTGGTACAACGGGTCTATCTGGAAGGGGCAACTTTTCAGCAGATCAAAGGGGATTTTATACCTATGCTGGTTTTGGCAGTGGTCACATTACCCTTAGCGGCATGGTTGTTTAGAAATCGTTTGTCTTAGATTGGCTAAATTTTTGTCCATAAGAGAAGCAGAATAAACATGAAACTCATTTTACATACTCACTAAACTGTATTTTGAACAAGTGAATAATAGGGGATAAAAAGATAGAGAAATGCCTCTATCTTTTTAAAAGATTGGGAGAAAAGGTGCAGGGCTTTTAAAGGTAAAGCTAAAGCATAAACTGATAACAGTAATGAGGATGACTGAAAATAGGAAAAAACGTTTTGCCCAGAGTTGGTCATCTTCAGCTTTAAATCCTAAAATACCGATATAGAACCAATATGCACACAGTAGATTACAGATGACCAAAAATATAATGTTGGTATATCCATAAACATAGAGCGCATTCATCGCCAGTGTAAATAAAACCACATAAATCAGTGATTCAATTTTGGTTCTGTGAACAGAACGAGCGATAGGTAAAATCGGAATACCTGCATTCTTGTAATCATCAAAGCGATAGATCGCAATTCCCCATGAATGTGGCATCTGCCATAAGGCGTATGCAACAAATAGTAAGAGGGCAGCGATATCAAAATGATGACTTACAGCCGTATAACCAATGACAGGGGGACTCGCTCCAGAAATACTACCAATGACGGTTTGATGGATCGTGGTACGTTTGGTCCACAAACTATAAAAACCGACATAGACGACAAAACCAATGACTGCGAATAAAAACGCATACGCATTCACATAAAACCAAAGCATGCCAAAGCCAATCATACCCAACACAAATGCATAAAGCAGTGCAATGGTGGGGGAGATGGTCTTTTTAACAAGTGCACGGTTCATGGTGCGTTGCATTTTTTGATCGATGTCTTGATCAATCACATTATTTACGACACAACCAGACGCAACCACAAAAGTTGTTCCAATCAGCGTAAGTAATAATAAGAGGCAGTCTATGGAGCCTTGGGCGGCTAAGAAGAAGCCGCCCAAGGTGGTAATAAAATTACCGAAGAGAATTCCTGGCTTAGTCAGGAATAAATACTTTTTAAACATGACGACCAGTTTAGATCATCATGTTGTAGTGTAGGTAGTTCATTACCCACACAGAACCGACTAAAAGTACCGCAATACAAAGAATCGTATAGATAAATGCAATCAGGTTCCAGCGTTGTTCAGATGAGGTATTCATGTGTAGGAAATACACAAGCTGTACAATAACCTGAGCAACAGCAGTGATTGCAATCACAGTCACTAAAACGCCACGACCGAAACCACCTGCCATCACCATCCCGAATGGGATGATGGTAAGGATGACAGATAGGATAAAACCAACCGTGTATTGCTTAAAGTTACCGTGTGATGCACCTGCAGCATTATGGTCATGACCACTCATTAGAGAACTCCCATTAAGTAAACGACGCTGAATACACAGATCCAAACGATGTCAAGGAAGTGCCAGAACAAGCTTAAGCAAGCAAGACGACGTGTATTCGGTAGTGTCAAACCATTCTTTTTGATTTGATACATAAGCACGAGCATCCAAACTAAACCAGAAGTTACGTGGATACCGTGAGTACCAACTAAAGTAAAGAATGCTGATAAGAACGCACTATGAGTTGGACCATGGCCAGCATGTACCAGGTGCTGGAATTCATAAATTTCCATCCCAATGAACGTTGCACCAAATAAGAAAGTAACAAACAACCAAGCAATCACTTGATTAACGTTCTTTTTATAAGATGCAAGAACAGCGAATCCAAATGTTACCGAAGAGATCAAAAGGGCAAAAGTTTCGGTTAAAACAAAACCTAAAGAATCACCAAAAAGATCTTTCGCACTTGGAGTACCAGGCGGAATATGACTGCTTAATACAGCGAACGCAATGAAGAGTGATCCGAAAAGAATCAAGTCACTCATCAAATATGTCCAGAAACCAAAGACCGTTAAGTCTGTGTCATCGTGTTCGTGATGACCGCCATGACCGTGGTTGTCGTGATGAAGTACTTCAGCCATTTCCTTAGTCCTTCTTCAAGTGTTTTTCAAGTAACGCATAGCGTTCGTTTTCAATACGCTCTACTTCAGCAGCAGGAACATAATAATCAACATTCTTGGTGAATGAGCTTACGATCAAGCTAACAACTGCAGCAACGAATGAAACAACGACTAGCCACCAAATATGCCAGATCAATGCAAAACCAAGAACAGTAATGAACATTGCAATGATGAAACCAGCTGCACGATTAGTCGGCATATGGATATCTTCATATTTAGTATCGCGTGCGTATGCTACACCATTTTCTTTGTCAGTCCAGAAACGGTCAACACCGTCAGCTGCTGGAAGATGCGCAAAGTTATAGAATGGAGCAGGGGAAGACGTTGCCCATTCAAATGTACGGCTATCCCAAGGATCACCTGTATAGTCCATGTTGTCTTTGCGTTGTAGGAAGCCAACGATGATTTGCATAAGGAAACATGCAATACCGATAGCAATCAATACTGCACCGAACAATGCAATTGCCAAATATGGGTCCCATTCAGGGTTGTCATATGTATTCAAACGACGTGTCATACCCATGAAGCCAAGGATATAAAGTGGCATGAATGCAAAGTAGAAACCAATAAACCAGAACCAGAACGCAGCTTTACCCCAAGCTTCATTGAGCTTCCAGCCAAACATCTTCGGCCAGTAGAAGATGATGCCAGCAAACATACCGAACACCACACCACCGATAATCACGTTATGGAAGTGAGCAATCAGGAACAGTGAGTTGTGTACAAGGAAGTCTGCAGGTGGAACAGCCATAAGTACACCAGTTAAACCACCAATACCGAATGTTACTAGGAAGCCAAGCGTCCATAACATTGGAGTAGTAAAGGTGATGCGACCTTTATACATGGTGAATAACCAAGAGAAGATTTTCACACCTGTAGGAATCGCAATAATCATGGTCATGATACCGAAGAACGCATTCACGTTCGCGCCAGCACCCATGGTGAAGAAGTGGTGAAGCCATACAACAAATGCAAGTACAGTAATCGCAATAGTTGCATACACCATAGACTTGTAACCGAACAACGCTTTACGAGAGAACGTCGCCACGATTTCAGAGTATAGACCAAATGCTGGTAATACCAGGATGTATACTTCAGGGTGACCCCATGTCCAGATCAGGTTCACGTAAAGCATTGGGCTACCGCCAAGCTCATTGGTGAAGAAATGGAAGCCAAAGTAACGGTCTAGCGTCAACATTGCAATTGTACCTGTTAATACAGGGAATGATGCAATGATCAGTACTGCCGTACAAAGTGAAGTCCAGGTAAAGATTGGCATGTCCATTAATTTCATGCCAGGTGCACGCATTTTAATAATGGTAACGAAGAAGTTAACACCTGTTAATAGCGTACCTAAACCTGAAACTTGCAGTGCCCAAATGTAGTAGTCAACACCTACACCAGGAGAATATTGAATGCCAGATAGAGGAGGGTAAGCCATCCAGCCAGTCGCAGCAAATTCACCCAATACAAGTGAAACCATCATCAAAGCAGCAGCGCCTGCGAATAACCAGAAACTTAAAGAGTTTAATAATGGGAATGCTACGTCACGAGCACCAATCTGTAATGGTACAGAGATGTTCATTAAGCCAACAACAAGACCCATTGCCACGAAGAAGATCATGATTACACCGTGTGCGGTGAAAATCTGGTCATAGTGTTCTGGGTGTAAATAGCCTTCACCACCACCTTTTGCAAGGAACAGTTGAAGACGCATCATAAGCGCATCTGCAAAGCCACGCAGTAGCATGATTACAGATACAAAGATATACATGATACCGATTTTTTTATGGTCTACAGTGGTGAACCATTCGTTCCACAAGTAGCCCCATTTTTTGAAGTAGGTAATCCCAGCAACAACTGCAAGGCCACCTAAGATCATCGCTGCAACAGTTACCAATACGATTGGATCGTAAGGAATTGCATCTGGACCTAACTTACCTAAAAAGCTCATGTCTTATTCCCCTTGAGAAGCAGTCGTATGTTCAACTGCTACATGAGTTTCAGAAGCAGGCGCTTCACCAGCCACTACAGGAGCTGAATGGTCAGCACCATGGTAGTTACTCATATAGTTATTGATCACTGATTCAAACAAGCCTTGCTCAACAGAAGAGTAATAAGTCACAGGATGTGGCTGCGTCTTATATGGACCTTCTTTTAAAGCCGTTGCAGCAAGTTTTTTCTCTAACTCAGTTTTGGCGTTACGAACCATTGCATCAATTTGTTTCTGTGAGCGGTTACCGTCACGTAAAGAAGCAAATTCAGCTTGATCTAAAACTGTTTTTTGAACAGCTTGAGGATTGATAGTCGTACCTTGACCTGCTTTAACAGCTGATACCCATTGCTCAAAATCAGCTTGAGTTACAGAGTGAGCTTTAAAGCGCATTTGCGAGAAACCATAACCTGAGTAGTTAGATGAGAAACCACGGAATTCGCCCGTGTTGTCTGCTAAAATGTTCAAGTGAGTTTGCATACCCGCCATTGCATAAATCTGACCACCTAACGCCGGAATGAAGAATGAGTTCATTGTGAAGTTAGAAGTTAAACGAAGGCTTACAGGAGTTTTCTCAGGGAAGCGGATTTCGTTTACAGTCGCGATGCCTTGTTCAGGGTAGATGAAGATCCATTTGAATTGTTCAGCAATAACTTGAACAGTTAAAGGAGCTTTATCTGACTCGAGTGGACGGTAAGGGTCATACTTGTGGGAACCCCACCAAGTTAACCAAGCTAAAATACCAATAATAATGACAGGGATACCCCAAACTACAATTTCAATCGCAGTAGAGTGTGCCCATGTAGGTTTATAGTCTGCGTCTTTATTCGATGCGCGATATTTCCAACCGAACCATAATGCCATGATAATTGATGGAATTACCACCAATAGCATTAAGTAAATCGCAGTCATCATCAGGCTACTTTGGCCTTCAGCAACTGGACCTTTAGAGTTCAGAAGTACTAGATCACCGCCACACCCAGTCAAGAGTGCAGCCATCGTTGATAAAGACAATACAGCTAAAATCGTTTGTCTCATTTTACAACCTCGGTGAAGAGTCCCATTCCCTAATTAAATTATGGGATAGCGATTAAAGTGTCGCACGATTGATAAGAAATAATTGTGAATTGCTTAGTAATCATGCGACACCGCTACGTTGTAGGGCATTATGCCTCATATTGAAAAACTAAGCTACTGATAAAGTGGTCTGAAATACTTGTTTTAAAACCCGATTTATTTAGCAGGGATTGGATTAAAGCCTGATCTTTTTTTTATATATCAACACGCTATATTGAAAGGCTGTATAAAATGTATTTTATATACAGCTTTATGCAAATAATTGATGAGGCTTATTTCTGAACCACTTTGGTCTTTGCCAATTTGTCATGTAATGCCTGACGATTTTTCCCTAATGCAAACAGCGATTCAATCACGGAAATCAACGGCAAAATGATCATGTTTAAAATAACAAAAACCATACTTCTGAGCCAGAATCCCCTTACTGAGCTGACAGGAGCAGAGGTTTCAGCATCCACAATCTTGATTTTTAGCAATTTTTTGCCAATGCTTTGACCTGATTTTCCAATCAGGAAAGCCTGTACCATAAGCATGGCAATGATATAGACACACATGGCCATCCAGGCTTGGGGGGGGATAATCGCAAGAATTTCAGTCTGGACTTTCTGGGCTAGGGCAATGTCTGATGAGCGGTCTGCCATTAGTCGAAACAGTTGTTCATTCAACTGGGTAAACTTTTGTGCCTGTTCGGGTGTAAAAAAAGCGGTGAGTAGGAATGTTGCGGGAAACCATAAAAATACATCAATCAGTTTTGCAAAAAAACGTGAATGGATGGAGGCTAACTGAGATGTCTTTTGTTCGACTTTGATATTAAATGCTGAGTTGGGATGAGTCTCAGTTTTAATCTGGGCACTAAAGGGAGCGTAACCGACAGGTTCGTATACCAGTTTCCCTTGTGTAAGTTCACCAAGCGTTTTCCATTCTGCCATACCCTCATGCCAGGCCAAATCTGTGAGTAGAACTTGTTGACTGGCAAGCATTTGGTTCACTTGTTCTAAACTATAAGGTCCCGCTTGTTGGTTGTTACGAGCCAAGTAAATTTGCATAATTTTAAAATCTCAATGACTAAAGATAAAAAAGACCCTGCGAAAGAGGGTCTTTTTCTAAAAAAAGACTAGGCTTTCTTGATTTGTTCTTCAGCAAGGAAGAACCAGGTATCAAGCACTGAATCAGGATTCAGTGACACAGATTCAATACCCTGTTCCATGAGCCATTTCGCCAAGTCAGGGTGGTCAGATGGGCCTTGACCACAAATACCCACATATTTGCCAGCTTTGCGGCAGGCATGAATTGCCATGGAAAGAAGGGCTTTAACCGCTGGATCACGCTCATCAAACAAGTGAGATACGATACCAGAGTCACGGTCCAGACCCAGTGTAAGTTGTGTTAAGTCATTTGAACCGATAGAGAAGCCATCAAAGTGCTCAAGGAATTGCTCAGCCAATAATGCATTGGTTGGCAATTCACACATCATGATGATTTTCAAGCCGTTCTCACCACGTTTCAAGCCATTTTGAGCAAGTAGCTCAATCACACGTTTCGCTTCATTTACAGTCCGAACGAACGGGATCATGATTTGAATGTTGGTGAGACCCATTTCATCACGTGCTTTTTTCAAGGCACGGCATTCAAGCTCGAAACAGTCGCGGAAATTGTCAGAAACGTAACGGCTGGCACCACGGAAGCCCAACATTGGGTTTTCTTCTTCCGGTTCGTATAACTTACCACCAATCAGGTTTGCGTATTCATTTGACTTAAAGTCAGACATACGCACAATCACTGGTTTTTCAGCAAATGCGGCTGCCAGCGTTGAAATGCCTTCCACCAGTTTTTCAACATAGAATTCGATTGGGGAAGAATAACCCGCAGTAGGTGTCATTACAGCGGCACGCGTTTCACGTGGCAGGCTCTCAATATTCAACAATGCTTTTGGATGCACACCAATCATACGGTTGATGATGAACTCAAGACGTGCAAGGCCAATCCCTTCATTTGGAATCTGGGCAAAGTCAAACGCACGGTCAGGGTTACCCACGTTCATCATGATCTTGAACGGAAGCTTCGGCATCGAGTTGATCGAGTTACGTTGAACCTCAAAGTCCAGTGCACCCTCATAGATGAAGCCCGTATCACCTTCGGCACAGGAAACTGTCACTTCCTGACCATCCGTTAACAGTTCAGTGGCATTGCCGCAGCCCACAATTGCAGGAACACCCAGTTCACGTGCAATGATTGCCGCGTGACAGGTACGTCCACCACGATTGGTGATAATCGCAGCGGCACGTTTCATTACTGGTTCCCAGTCTGGGTCAGTCATGTCGGATACAAGAACATCACCGTCTTGTACTTTATCCATTTCTTTAATTGAGGTGACGACACGAACTTTGCCCGAACCGATACGTTGACCAATTGAACGACCTTCACAGATGACTGTGCCACGTTGTTTTAATAGGTAACGTTCCATTGTGCCGACATTTTGACGGCTTTTCACAGTTTCAGGGCGTGCCTGAACGATATAGATTTGACCATCATCACCATCTTTTGCCCACTCGATATCCATCGGTGAACCGTAGTGTTGTTCAATGATTAATGCTTGTTTTGCAAGTTCATGAAGCTCATGGTCGTTTAGCGCGAATTGTTGGCGCTCAGGTTTTTCAACATCAACTACAACAACAGATTTACCCGCAGCACCTTCTTCACCATAAATCATTTTCTGGTGCTTGGAACCCAGGTTGCGGCGTAGGACAGCGTGTTTACCACCCTTTAAAAGTGGTTTTGACAGATAGAATTCGTCAGGGTTGACGGCACCTTGCACCACCATTTCACCCAAGCCATAGGATGCGGTAATAAACACCACATCACGGAAACCTGATTCTGTGTCTAGTGTAAACATTACACCTGCAGCACCCGTTTCAGAGCGAACCATGCGTTGCACGCCCGCGGAAAGAGCAACCACACTGTGTTCAAAACCTTGGTGTACACGATATGCAATCGCACGATCGTTATATAATGATGCAAAAACTTCTTTAATCGCGATCAGGATATTATCGATACCACGAATATTGAGGAATGTTTCCTGTTGGCCCGCAAATGAGGCATCTGGTAAATCTTCAGCGGTGGCAGAAGAGCGTACCGCCACGGCAATGTCTGGATTACCGTTTGAAAGTGCTGCAAATGCTTCACGAATTTCTTGTTCTAATGCGGCAGTCAGTGGAGTATCAACAATCCATTTACGGATTTTTGCACCTGTTTCAGCAAGTGCAAGCACATCATCAACATTCAGTTGAGTTAGTTCAGCCTGAATTCGAGCATTTAAGCCGCTTTGATCCAGGAATTCACGATAGGCGGCCGCAGTTGTTGCAAACCCCCCTGGTACCGATACACCAGCATTGGATAAATGACTGATCATTTCACCCAGAGATGAGTTTTTCCCACCTACGAGTTCGACATCGTGTTTCCCTAATTTTTCCAGACCGATTACGCGCGCTTCCAAAGTATTTACTCCACTTTTTTTGCAGTATGAATGACCATCATTGGTATGAAATTATACGAAAGTGCCTAGATATAGTGTTTACTAAGCGACAGTCATGTTAGATGAGTTTACTATAAAGATTATAGTGCACTAAGACAAATGTTTAAGGAGAATTTTGATGCCCGAAAGTAAACAAATTAAACGGAGCGTATTTTTTATATCAGATGGTACGGCAATCACCGCGGAAACCCTTGGACATTCACTACTTGCGCAATTTCCAAACGTGGATTTTGACATTCATATCATGCCTTATATTGCCACTGAAGAGGCTGCTATGGTCGCGGTTGCAGAGATCAATGCATGCCAGTCCCGTGATGGTTCCCTACCACTGGTTTTTGACACTTTAGTTGATCCATTGGTACGCGATATTATCAATACTGCCAAAGCCGTTAATCTGGATGTGTTTGAGGGTTTGATCAGTAAACTTTCAGAAGAGTTGGGAACGTTGCCAACCACATTGGTTGGGCAGACCCATGCGGTGACTGACTCTGAATATTATAAGGCACGTATTGATGCGGTTCATTTCGCGCTGGACAATGACGATGGTGCCCGAACACGTCACTACGATAAAGCCGATATTATCCTGATTGGTGTGTCACGTTCGGGTAAAACGCCAACCTCGATCTATCTGTCATTACAGTTTGGTATCCGCGTAGCAAACTATCCACTTACTGAAGAAGACTTAGACGACAACCGTTTACCAAAAGTTCTAAAAGAGCATAAAAACAAGCTGTTTGGTCTGATGATTGATGCGGAGCGTCTGGTTGCGATTCGTAATGAACGTAAGGCCAATAGTCGCTATGCAAGTTTTAGCCAGTGTCAGATGGAACTGCGCGCCATTGAGGGGATTTATATTTCAGAAGGCATTAAGTATTTAAATGTCACTGAAATGTCGATTGAGGAAATCTCAACCCGTATTTTACAAATGACAGGTTTAAAACGCCGTATTGGCTAAATATGATATTCAAATGAGAAGCGTGGGGATGGGGGTGGTGAAATAAGCATTGCGGAACAGGGCAATGCTTATTTGAAAATAGGATTGTCTACTGGTTTTTCAGCTCCATGAGTAAGCTAAAGTTTTCCAGACGTTTATGTGTGTCGTAAATATCACAGGTGAAGATAAACTCATCCACATCATATTGTGCGGCAATTTTTTCCAACCCCGCTTTGACAGTTTCCTGCGAGCCAATTTGAGCCATTGCATGGAAATTCTGAATAGCGAGTTGCTCGGCGCTGCTTGCCAGACCTTGTGTTGATTCAATTGGCGGTTTGAGTTTTAGGCTATGTCCCCGAATCAGGTTTAAAATCCGCTGATAAGAACTGGTGGCTAAATATTGTGCATCTTCATCTGTAGCAGCAACAACGGTGGGTATGCCCATTGAAACATAAGGTTGATCCAAATATTCAGATGGCTGGAAATTATCCCGATAAATCTGGATGGCCTGTCCCAACATTCTTGGCGCAAAATGTGAGGCAAAGGAGTAGGGAAGTCCCAACTTTGCGGCAAGCTGCGCACTAAACAGGCTTGAACCTAACAACCAGATGGGTACATGGGTGCCCTGGCCTGGGGTGGCAATGATTTTTTGGTTGGGTTGCGGGTCTTTAAAATATTGCAGAATTTCCAGTACATCCTGCGGGAACTGATCTTCAGTTTCCTGACGGCCACGGCGTAAGGCCCGCATGGTCAGTGGATCAGTTCCAGGGGCACGGCCTAAGCCAAGCTCAAAACGGTTTGGGTAAAGTGTCGCCAGTGTACCAAATTGCTCAGCCACTACCAAAGGTGCATGGTTTGGAAGCATGACACCACCTGAACCTAGGCGAATCTTTTGGGTGTGGGCGGCAATAAATCCTAATAGAACGGCAGTTGCCGAACTGGCGATGCCATCCATGTTGTGATGCTCAGCTAACCAAAAACGTTCATATCCCAGCTTTTCAGCATGTTGAGCCAATTCAAGTGCGTGGCGTAGAGAAAACTCAATATTTTTATCCTCTCTAACAGGTGCCAACTCTAGAATGGAGAACTTTATATCTTTTAATATTTTCATCGCTGATTCTCGGAACTATATATCGAAATAATACGATATAAGTTTGGTTTTGTATATCGTTTTTATTCGATTTAATGTTTCTATATTTGTACATGAAAATGTATAAATAAAAAAAGGCACTCGAAAGTGCCAAAGGGGTAAGGATAAAATCTATTAACGATGTTTGTACCAGCCATGGTGCTTGCCATTGTCATGACGATAGTTATAGCGTGAGTTGTAGTAGCGGCGGTCATTGTACGAACGGCGGTTGTCATAACGACGGTCATAGCGTTCCTCTTCGGCACGATCCTGACCCACTTTTTGACCCAATGCGGCACCACCAGCCGCACCCAGTGCCGCACCGATGTAACCCCCATTGGTTCCACCCATGTTACGGCCTACGGTATAACCACCAGCACCACCTAGACCACCACCAATTGCGGCTTCAGTACGGCCACGCTTATTGCTGGATGCTGCGGCCCCACCTGCGCCACCAAGCGCAGAACCAATCATGGCACCTGTTTGTCCGCCAAGCTGTTGACCAATCGCGGTACCGACCACACTACCAAGGGCAGAGGTTGCTGCAGCACGTGTTGCGTTGTCTGCATGTGCAACAGACACTATTGACGTGGTTGCCAGGATAACGCTACATAACCAGATATTCGATTTCATGGGGAAACTCCTTGTCCTTTGTTTTGGGACAGCATTTTTTTACTTGAGACCAATTTAGCAGGACATTTGAGTGAAAATGTGGAGCAGCTCGTCCTGTGTACGATGTTTTAATGAGGGTTTTGTATCTGTTATATTGCAGATGGAGGAAATATGAACAAATTATAAAAATAAAGAATGAATGTCCAGCGAACAGCGGCGAACAGTTTAATCGAGTACAATAAAGTGATTTCGCTTAGGGTGCTTTTATGCTGCTGGAAAAAATTTTGCAATCTCAAGGCTTTGGTTCACGTAAATATTGCCAGCAGTTGATTAAGAATGGCTCTGTCCTTATTGAAAATCAGGTTTATGACAATCCCAAACAAAACTTGAATACGGATGATCTTAATTTCACTGTTTTTGGTGAACCATACCAATATAGGGAAAATGTCTATATTGCCTTGAATAAGCCACAGGATTATGAATGTTCGCATCAGGCGACACATCACCAAAGCGTATTTAGTTTACTACCTGAAATCCTGATTCATCGCGGCGTGCAATGTGTGGGGCGCTTAGATCAGGATACGACAGGATTATTATTATTAACGGATGATGGTCAGTATCTACAGTCACTGACGCATCCCAGAAAGCATGTACCCAAGATTTATCATGTCACCACAGCCGATCCAGTGACTCCTAAACAAATTCAGGCTCTGGAGCAGGGTGTCGAACTTCGTAATGAAAAAGGGATTTTCGCTGCAACAGATGTACAGTTGATTTCTGCGAACCAGCTTTGCATGACCGTTCATCAGGGGGTATATCATCAAGTTAAGCGTATGCTTGCAGCTGTAGGCAACAAGGTTGACGCGTTGCATCGCCATCAAATTGGGCAGCTTGAACTACCTGATTTAGCGGAGGGTGAATGGATATATTTAACGGCTTGGCAAAAACAGTTAAGTCAAAATATTGTGCTGGATTACTAGACTGCTTGCAAAACCCCCTATAATTCCCCCTTGGCAAGGGGGAAAACAAAGGGGTTTCGCAAGCAGTCTACTGATTATTTTAAAAAACAGTGGAAAATCTTGAACTCATCGTCCCGAATAAAGCCCATCTGTTCATAAAGACGGTGGGACTGGTAATTGTTCTTTTGTGTCTCGAGGCTGATACGCTGGGCATTTTCATGGCGTGCGAAGAGAATGGCTGTATCAATCAATTGTTTCGCTGAACCTTGTTTGCGATAAGTGGGAGTCACATAAACATCATCCAGAATATAGTAGGTTTCACAGGCCACAGAGGAAAAAGCGAGATAAAGCATAACAAAGCCTGTAAACACATCATCCTTAACATGGATAAAAATGACACTGTCTTTATTGTCGAAACGATGTTTGAGAAATTGATAGGATTGTTCAATATTTGATGATGCGCCATAGAACTGACGGTATTCGTCAAACAAGACAGCAAGTTGATGAAGATCTTCTTTGTTGGCTCGCTTAACAATCATCCTGACCTACCCTTAACCTTATTGTTTTAGTTGGAATTACAGGATAGCGAAAAAAAATCAGCTTAAAAAATAAAAACTTGTGTATAAATGCAACATTGTTAAGTTTTGTCACTTTCACCTAAAAGTGCGTTGAGTTCTTTAAACAGGTCTTCGTGGTCATCTTCAAGGTGATTGGAAGCTGAATCTTCGGTTGTTTGGTTTGCTTTGGATTTACGCAGTTTAAGCAACTGTTCCATATTGATATTCTGGTTTTCAATCGCAAAGGGAATGGATTTGGTCAGTACCACCTGTTTAAAGAAAAGTCGCACAGCCTGAGCAGGGGAGATACCGAGCTGCTTAAAAACGGCAAATGCCTGTTTCTTTTCCTGAGAATCAAGACGAACCTGATAAACTTCTGTTTTTCGCATGAAAGATATGACCAAATATTTTTAGTTATCGCCATGTATTTTAAACGATCACAGGCTAATTTCAATATTTTTGAAGTGAAAATAGTAATTTTTTGTCATTACGTTGTGTTTACAGTGTGAGTTCAAAATTGGAAATAAAATGCATTTTCTGTTGGGAAATGGGATCAACAAACTGAATCTGCTTGGCCAGTAATTGCAATGGGCAGCTAAAGTCATCATCTGCCTTATGCTGGACAGTTGGGTAAAAAGGGTCGTGGAGGATTGGGATACCCA
The DNA here is from genome assembly GCF_002333245.1 of Acinetobacter sp. UBA2063. Taxonomy (NCBI): domain Bacteria; kingdom Pseudomonadati; phylum Pseudomonadota; class Gammaproteobacteria; order Moraxellales; family Moraxellaceae; genus Acinetobacter; species Acinetobacter sp. UBA2063. The sequence continues at coordinate 4,921 of NZ_DDAH01000128.1, read as the reverse complement.
GGTAATTGAGGTGTACACGGAGTTGGTGTTGTTTGCCCGTTTTGGGTTTAAGCAGATATTTGGCTTTGTGCTGTGTATGTTCCAACAGTTCTATGTGTGTTTCTGTATTGCTTGGTTTTTCTGGATTAATTTGCATGGTGTAAAAAGGATTACCCTTTTCTAGATGCAGTTGAACAGTCTGTGGAAATTTGAGTTTGGGATGATAGGCAGCAATCGCATGATAGACTTTCTGAACTTTGCGTTCGGCAAAAAGTTGTTGGTAGATTCCCCGCGATTCAGTTTTTTTGCTGAATAAAACCACGCCTGCCGTTTCCCGATCCAGTCGATGAATCGGGGTTAGGTCTTGATTAGTTGTTTGTCTTTTCAGGCGAACCAGTAAGGTTTCCTGAACGTATTGTCCAGTTGGTGTCATGCTCAGGAAGTGAGGTTTATCCACCACCAGTAAATTTTCATTTTCAAATAAAATTTCATGTTGAAAAGGCACATGAATTTCATGGGCCAGAAAACGATAATAAAAAATATGGCTATTGGGCGTATAGATACTGTCTATTTTTAATTTTTCACCGTTCGCAGCATAGATTAATTCATCGCTAAAACGTTGTTGCCATTCGCTTGATTGAATATGTGGAAAGTGTTGGCAAAGATAAGCAAAAATGGTAGGTGCAGAAATGTCATCGGGTAAAAAGACTTTACTGGCACTGACACCGTTGATCAGTGGTGGAGTAAAATTTTCAATGATATTCATATTATTTGAATGAGGCTGAATGGTGAAAACGAGGTATAAATCCCTCATCAAATGCTTTGACAAAAGATTCTGGCGTGAGTACGTTCACAATCAGGTCATTTGGTAATTCAACTTCCTGTTGATAGCCATCAAAAGACCAAACCAAATAATGATTGTCTGTAAAAACCACGATTGCTTTTGAGTCATGCTCAAAGAAAGTGCCAATTGGTAAATCAGAAATTTTAGCTTGAAATGTTTTCTTGTCTTTATCCGCTGTTAGGCGGTCTTGATGAATTTTTTTATCCATCTCTTTTACAGGTAGTGAAATACCAATGTTGTTTGCATAAATCCATGCATTTTTAAACTGTTTATAGCGTTGGTTCTGACATTCTCCACAAGGACGGTGACCTGCCGCCAAGGCAGTTGCTTCATCTAGAAAGAACAGTTCAGAATAAGACTGTCCAAAAACCTCTCTTTTGACATTACCGAATGTGGTTAAGCAGTTGATCCAGGATTGAGTGGAAAATTGCTTAATGATTTGCTTGTCTGCATTATGCAGCTTACCACCACGATTCCCCATTAAAGTCGCACTTTTTGAGGGATGCGTATTCAATTTCCCCCAAGGATCAACCCGATTTTGTAGAGTCATGTCTTCTCTTCAATGTTGTAAAAAAGAACCAACGTATTGCTATGGATTAGGCTTTACCTCAGGGCAATGTTATCATAGCGGTTATCCCAATTTTATTCTATTTGCCATGTCATATTCAGTGAAATTTACTTTAAATCATGAACAAGACACTCAAAAATTTGCGCAAGTGCTCTCACAACAAGTGCATTCAGGCGTTATATATTTGATTGGTGATTTAGGGGCTGGAAAAACGACATTTACGCGTTACTTTATCCAGAATCTTGGGCATCAAGGTTCAGTAAAAAGTCCAACTTATACCTTGGTTGAACCCTATACCATTCAAGGCAAAGAAATTTTCCATTTCGATTTATATCGTTTAGATGATCCCTATGAATTAGAGTTGATGGGAATCCGTGACTATTTAGAAACACCTGATGCTTTATTCCTATTTGAATGGCCATCGAAAGGTGGAAATGAAATTCCTCAAGCCGATGTAATCATTGATATTCAAAAATCAGATGATGAGTTAACTCGATTTGTGACATTGACCACAACATCTGAGCCTTTAGCTCAAATTTTGCAGGAACAATTGAATGGTGCATGATTCAACTCGTCGTATTCATACACTTGATGCAGCCTTAGCCAATCAGATTGCAGCGGGCGAGGTCATTGAACGTCCGTCTTCAGTGGTTAAAGAGTTATTGGAAAACGCGATTGATGCTGGAGCAACCGAACTGATTATTCGGGTGGCACAAGGTGGTTCAACACTGATTGAAATCATTGATAATGGTCATGGTATTCATGCTGAAGACTTACCATTAGCCGTGATGCGTCATGCGACGAGTAAAATTCAAACTGCTGAAGATCTACATGCGATTGTCAGTTTAGGATTTCGTGGGGAAGCGTTGGCTTCGATTGCAGCAGTGTCTCGTTTAACTTTAACCAGTAGTCAAGATGAGCAGGGTATCGGCTATCAAGTTGAAGTCAATGGAACGGCTTTTGATCATCAGCAAATACAGGCCGTTGCAGCACAAAAAGGTACACATATCCGTGTGCAGGACTTATTTTTTAATGTGCCTGCTCGCCGTAAATTTTTAAAAAAACCAAGCACAGAATTTGGTCATATTGAAGAAATAGTTCGCCGTTTGGCTTTGACTCATTTTGAAATTCGTTTTGTACTCGAACATAATGATAATATTCGTTTGAATTTACCCATCGCAGATAGTGGTGAATTACGTTATCAACGAGTGCAACAATTATTGGGTCAAGCATTTATCCAAAATGCATATTGGATGGATGCTGAAAGTATCAATATGCGGTTATCAGGCTGGTTGGGGCATCCGTCTGATGCACGGGCACAGGCTGATTTGCAGTATGTCTATGTGAATGGTCGTATTGTGAAAGATAAAACCATTTCGCATGCTTTGCGTATGGCCTATGAGGGGATTTTGCATGGACACCAATATTCCTCTTATTTGCTGTTTTTAGAGGTTGATCCTGAAAATATTGATGTCAATGTACATCCGACCAAGCATGAAATTCGTTTTCTGAACCAGCGTGAAGTACATGAATTTGTACGGCATTATGCCAAAGCAACCTTGTCTCAATTTCAAACCGCAACTGCTGATTTAGCACAAGCGATGAAAATGGATGATGCCGCGACAGAGAATTTTAATTATCAGCCACAACCAAAATATCAGGAACAATTTAATTTACATCGTGCTGAAGTTGAACCTGAACCACAGCTCAATCAGCAAGTAGAAATATCAACAGATTTGCTGACTGAGTTTAATCAAAGCCGTCCGCAAGCAGTTCAATATAATGCATCGCAACCACAACAGCCGCGTTACAGTGGTTCCGTACAACTCAACAATGCCTTAAAAAGTTATCTGGCTCCCTTGCGTGAAGAGGTTGATTCTGAGCAGGACCAGACAGTAGCAAAGGTAGATGAATTTCCACTAGGTATTGCGATTGCACAACTTCATGGCATTTATATTTTGGCGCAAAATACTGAAGGTTTGATTATTGTCGATATGCATGCAGCGCATGAGCGTATTCTGCTACAACAAATGAAAGCCGCATGGGATAAACCAGAATTCTGGACTTCACAACAGTTACTGATTCCAAAAATAGTGTCGATCACACGAATGCAAGCCACCCGTGTTGAGGAGTTGCAGTCACAATTGCAACGTTTAGGATTGGAAATTGATCAGTATGGTGATGAGCAGGTGATTGTTCGTGGCGTGCCTGCGATTTTGCACAAAGCAGATTTTGGTCATTTAATTCCTGAATTGTTAAATGATCTTGACCCGAATGATGAAGTGAGAGGTTTATTACAAAAACGTGATGAACTGTTGGCTGGAATGGCCTGTCATGGGGCTGTAAGAGCACACCGACAACTCAGTCTGTCTGAAATGAATGCATTGTTGCGCCAAATGGAGCAAACCGAGTTTGCCAGCCAGTGTAACCACGGTCGCCCCACCTGGCGGGCATTTCCACTACATCAACTAGATAAATTATTTGCTCGAGGAGAGTAGGGTTTCATGTCAAATCAATTGCCCGTGATTAATTTAATGGGGCCTACCGCAAGTGGTAAAACCGCTTTGGCATGTGAACTGTATGAGCGTGGAAATTTTGAACTGATTTCTGTGGATTCAGCTTTAGTTTATAAAGACATGGACATTGGAACGGCGAAACCGACTAAAGAAGAGCAGCAACAATATCCACATCATTTGATTGATATTATTACACCATTGGAAGTGTACTCGGCGGCCCAGTTTGTTGAAGATGTTTGCCCCTTGATTGACGATATGCACGCACGGGGCAAGACACCAATTCTGGTCGGCGGAACCATGCTGTATTTCAAGTCGCTGCTTGAGGGACTTGCCGATAACCTGCCCAATGCGGATCAGGCGATTCGTGATACCATTATTGCCAAGGCTGAACAGGAAAGCTGGCAGGCGGTTTATGATGAACTGGTTGCTGTTGATCCCATCGCAGGTCAAAAGTTTAAGGTTTCAGATCGGCAACGTATTATTCGGGCATTGGAAGTGTACCGAATTACGGGTGAACCAATAACAAAACTACAGGCAGAACAACCTAAAAATCAACCATATCGTTACAATTTTTATAATTACGCATTGATGCCAGATCGGTTAGAATTACATCAACGCATTGAGCAAAGATTGAGCAAGATGTGGAATATTGGTTTTTTAAATGAAGTAGAGGAATTAATTAAAAAATACGATTTAAATGATAATTTACCCGCTATGCGGTCCGTAGGTTATCGTCAAGCTTTAGATTTTTTATTGAAAAGTGACTCAAGTCTCAAAAATAGGGTTGAAATGGAGACTAGAGCGCTATTTGCGACACGACAACTTGCCAAACGTCAATACACTTGGTTACGTTCTTTGCAAGAATTACACGATTTTAAAACTTATGTGACGATAAAGCAGGCGAAAGAAGACTTGCGAAACTTCTTTGGATAACGCAAAATTCGCAGGCTGTCTTTTTATAATTTTTAGTTAAAAAATAAAGATAGTTTTTTGCGCTGATTTAAAATTTTTTGG
>NZ_DDAH01000203.1:0-6838 GCF_002333245.1 Acinetobacter sp. UBA2063 | reverse complement strand
ACAGATTCATTGCATTTCAGCAAAAACACCCACGCAACATAACAGTTTACAATTTGTGAATTAGTCAGTTCAGGCTATTCATTGTTCCGCATTTGACTGTTACTATCTTTATAAATACATGCAATCATCAAAATGCTATGCAAGACTCTATTCAAACTTATATGCAACAGGTCGGGATACAGGCGCGTAAAGCGTCTCGTGTTTTAGTCAGTGCATCGACACATTTGAAAAATCATGCCTTGTCTGCAATTTATACTGCCCTGGAAAATAATCAGGCACAAATTTTAGCAGCCAATCAAATTGATATGGAAAATGGCCGTCAACGCCAACTGGACAGTGCCCTGCTTGACCGTCTGGAACTGACCCCTGCCCGTTTCAAGGGCATGCTACAGGGCTTGAAAGATGTCATCGCATTGGTTGACCCGATTGGCGAAATCACTGATATGACCTACCGTCCGTCTGGTATCCAGTTGGGTAAAATGCGCGTGCCGCTTGGCGTGATTGGAATGATTTATGAGTCACGTCCCAATGTGACGCTTGAGGCGGCATCGCTGGCGCTAAAATCAGGTAACGCGATTATCTTGCGTGGGGGTTCTGAAGCACTGGAATCGAACAAGGCAATTGCAGCCGCCATTCAACATGGTCTACAGGTTTCAGGCCTGCCTGAACATGCCGTGCAGGTGATTGACACACCTGACCGCGCCGCTGTTGGATACCTGATCACCATGACTGAATATGTTGACGTGATTGTGCCGCGTGGTGGGAAAAGCCTGATTGAACGCATCAGCAATGAAGCGCGTATTCCTGTGATCAAGCATCTGGATGGCAATTGCCATATCTTTGTTGAGGCACAGGCTGACCTGCAAAAAGCCTTGCCAATCGCATTGAATGCAAAAACACACCGTTATGGAGTGTGTAATGCCATGGAAAGCCTCTTGGTTGATGAGGCGGTTGCTGAAGAATTCCTGCCCCGTATTGCTGAACTTTATGCGGAAAAACAGGTTGAGCTTCGTGGCTGTCCAGAAACCCAGCGCATTCTGGGTGAATCTGTCAAAACTGCGACCGAGGAAGACTGGTATACAGAGTATCTGGGGCCGATCCTTGCAGTTAAGGTGGTGAGTGGTATGGATGAGGCGATTGACCATATCAACCAATATGGCTCACACCATACCGATGCGATTATTACCGAAAACTTTAGTCTGGCACGTGAGTTTCTGGCACGTGTTGACTCCAGCTCGGTGATGATCAATGCCTCAACCCGTTTTGCCGATGGCTTTGAATATGGCCTCGGTGCAGAAATCGGGATTTCAACCGATAAAATCCATGCCCGTGGTCCAGTCGGTCTGGAAGGCCTGACTTCACATAAATGGATTGTTTTTGGTGACGGGCAGATTCGCCAGTAACTGGTTCTATTGGTTTGCTTTTTGGCACGATAAAGCTCATTTATTTGATCTTTATCGTGTTTTTACATATTTTCATACAAAAAACTGTAGCAAAACGAACAGATCACCCAAAATAATCTTTTATTTACACACTATACTGAAATATAAATTTGTTTCACTTATAAATCAGTCGTATAGGCTAAAGTCTATCTTCGCCAATACGGCCTCTCATGTTAAAACATTGCGCTTGATTCTAATGCCCCATGCATTGTGGCAAAATCAAAAGTATTGGTTTATAAAATTTAAAACCTGTTAGGGGTTCAAACGTGGCTATATCTATTCTTGTAATTAACTGTGGTTCGTCATCCATCAAATACGCACTGATCTCTGAACGCCGTGAAGATCGTATCTACGGTCTGGCAGAAAATTTAGGTTCTGCTGATGCACGTATTAAAGGGGTAACAGTGGGTGGCGAACCATTGGAACTTTCAATCCCTCATGCAGATCATGCTAAAGCGCTCGAAACCCTTTTAGCCCGTTTAGCAAATTACAATCCTCAGGCGATTGGTCATCGAGTAGTACACGGTGGAAACTTAACCAAAGCTGAACTTTTAACACCAGAGATTGTAAAACGTATTGAAGCAGCGACACCGCTTGCGCCATTGCATAATCCTGCTCATTTAATTGGGATTGAAGCAACCATGCGCTTATTTCCTGAATTACCTCAAGTTGCAGTTTTCGATACAGCGTTCCATCAAACGATGCCTGAACATGCATACCGTTATGCCCTACCGCAAAACTTATATACAGAACATCAAGTTCGTCGTTATGGTTTCCACGGCACAAGTCATGCTTATGTGACTGAACGTGCGAGCGAATTGGCAGGAGCAAAAAATCAAGGTGGTTGGCTCAGTGCTCATTTGGGTAATGGCAGTTCAACCTGCGCTGTTTGGAATGGTGAAAGTTTAGACACGTCGATGGGGATGACCCCACTTGAAGGTGTGGTCATGGGTACGCGTAGCGGTGATGTTGATCCAAGCCTGCATTTATTCCTAGCAAACAATCTGGGTTGGGACATTCAAAAAATCGACAACATGCTCAACAAGGAAAGTGGTCTACTCGGTCTGTCAGGTTTGTCCAATGATATGCGCACACTGGTGGAAGCCTCTGAAAAAGGTCATGAGGGTGCCACCCTTGCCATCGAAGTATTCTGTTATCGTCTGGCAAAATCATTATCTGCCTTAAGTTGTGGCCTGCCTCATTTAGATGGATTGGTGTTCACTGGCGGCATTGGTGAAAATTCTGCCTATGTGCGTGAAAAAACGCTCGCTTACCTGCCTCATTTTGGCCTGCAATTCAGCAAGGAAAATAATGATACTTTGACTCGTGGCACAGAGGGACGCATTGATGGAGGAACTGGTCCACAAATCTGGGTGATTCCAACTGATGAAGAAGGTCGTATCGCCAAAGAGACCCGTCAGGTGCTTGCACAAATAGCTTAAACAATCATATTTAGATAATACCAAGGTCATTATGAATACAATTTTACTGATTCCAACAGGTGAAGGGGTTGGTCTTACCTCTGCCTGTTTAGGCATGATCTACGCCCTGGACTGCAAAGGCATCAATGCAGGTTTTCTCAAGCCATTTTCACAAATTGCAGATGCAACGGTTGACCGCACCACCACCCTGTATCGTCATCTATTCCAGCGTCATTCGGTTGAACCGATTGCTTATGAAAGATTGACTCAACTGATTGCATTAGGTGAGACAGATGAATTGCTTGAAGAGGCGGTTGCCTTGCATCGCCAGATTGCGGTTAATCATGATGTGATTATTGTCGAAGGTCTTGTACCCAATGGACAAGATCACTTTGCCAGTGAAATTAATGCCGCACTCGCACAAGCACTCGATGCACAGGTGGTTTTGGTCAGTACTGCCGATCTGGCTGATCCACGCAAAACAGCCGAAAAAGTGGATGCCCATCTACGTCCGTTTGGCGGTGCAGCCTCACCCCGCACTACAGGGGTTCTGTTCATGCGAACCAAGGGGCTTCCAGACGGCACGGCTGAAATTCCTGTCACACTTGACCCAAGCCTACGTCTGGACCAGCAAATTGCCGAATTTTCATTAGAGCTGCAACGCTATAACCGCTTTATAGGAACAGATGAGTTGCCAATTATTGGTCTGGTTCCATTCAGCAATATCCTGAGTGTGCCGCGCAGTCTGGACATTGCCCAAATTGTTAACGGAACATGGCTGCATCAGGGCGAGGCAAAGCAACGCCGCATTTTACACACCAGCCTGATTGCCTCAAATATTGAATCTGAACTACACAAGTTTGTTGCAGGTGAACTGATCATCAGCGCCTCACAGCGTACCGACACCCTGCTTGCAGCCAGTCTCGCCAGTAGCAATGGTACACCATTGGCAGGATTGGTTTTAACTGAACAGGCGCCACCCTCAGACAATGTTTTAGAGTTTTGCCAAAGTGCAATTAAGCAAGGTTTGCCAATTCTGCATACTTCACTTGATACACTTGAAACAGCACAACGCTTAAATCGTTTTGGCAATGAAATTCCAATTGATGATATTGAACGCGCTGAGCAGGTTACCCGTTTTGTTTCAAGTCATATTGACAATAACTGGCTGGATCAACATACCCAGAACAACCTACATCCTCGCCTCTCTCCATCAGCTTTCCGTTATGAGCTGGTACAGAAAGCGATTGCAGCGAAAAAACGTATTGTACTCCCAGAGGGTGATGAACCACGTACTGTACAGGCTGCCGTGATTTGCCAGACACGTGGCATTGCCCAATGTATCCTTTTGGCAAAACCAGAGTCTGTTGCCGAGGTTGCCAAGGCACGTGGGATTCAGCTCCCTGCTGATCTACAGATTATTGACCCAGACACTATCCGTGATCAATATATCGAGCCAATGGTTGAGTTACGCAGAGGCAAGCTGGATGCGTTGCAAGCCAAAGCACAATTGCAAGATACTGTTGTACTTGGCACCATGATGTTGGCCTTGGATCAGGTAGATGGTCTGGTTTCGGGAGCGATTCATACCACAGCCAATACGGTGCGACCTGCATTCCAACTCATTAAGACCGCACCGAATTACTCACTGGTATCATCGATTTTCTTTATGCTATTGCCTGATGAAGTGTGTGTCTATGGTGACTGTGCGATCAACCCTGATCCAAATGCGGAACAGCTTGCCGAAATTGCGATTCAATCCGCAGACTCAGCCAAAGCCTTTGGTCTTGACCCACGCATCGCCATGATCAGTTATTCAACAGGGACATCTGGTACAGGTGCAGATGTTGAGAAAGTCGCTGAAGCAACCAAAATCGCACAACAACGCCGTCCAGATTTATTGATTGATGGCCCGTTGCAATACGATGCAGCTTCGGTTGAAAGTGTTGGCCGCCAGAAAGCACCTGACTCGCAAGTTGCAGGTCGTGCCAATGTGTTTATTTTCCCTGACCTAAATACAGGGAACACCACCTATAAAGCAGTACAGCGTGCGGCTAATGTCGTTAGTGTTGGCCCAATGCTGCAAGGTTTGAACAAGCCAGTGAACGACTTGTCTCGCGGTGCTTTGGTCGATGATATTGTGTTTACCATTGCATTGACGGCAATTCAGGCAAAACAGCAAGATTAAACAACTTGCGATAACTATCTGCTTTACATAAAAATGTTTAAGCAGATAAGTTTTACCCGTTGAATCAAATCTTTTTGTTTTGAATGAAGTACTCATAGTACCATGAGTCATCATAAGTTTTTTGTATAGACATTTGCCTTACTTTTGACTGGGCAAAAGTAACAAAACCCCTCTGTTAGACTGATGGTACATCCCTGTAAACCACAGTCTAACAAGGTAGCATCCATGCCACCTATCACGAGAGCAAATGCTCATGAAGTAAAATAAGAAGCATCGAGACCTCTTGTATATCAAACAAGCGGGACCACCTCTTTTCAAGCAATCCATGCACATGCCACCGCATCAATATGTGATGCAACGCCGACTTGAGCTGTCTCATCAGGCACTAGAGTTGACCACAGCAAATTTGACCGAAATTACTACAAATTACGGTTTCAGTTCAAGCAGCCATTTTAGCCATCGCTTTAAAAAGCATTTTGGCTATAGTCCATCTCAACTGAGAAAAAACTAAAATCCAAAGCGCATCTTTTGTTGATGCAATTTAGATCAAAGCTTCGCTTTAGACCTTTAGCCAAATCTAAGCTAAAACTCCCACATTCATTCCTTTTTGTCATATAATTTAGCCCGCCAGCTAATCGCCCGCTCAAGAGAAATTTGATATGACAACGATCATCAAACAAGATGACTTGATTACATCAATCAAGGATGCCCTGCAGTTTATTTCCTACTATCACCCACAAGACTTCATCCAAGCGATGAGCCGTGCTTATGATCGTGAAGAAAACAAAGCTGCAAAAGATGCTATTGCCCAAATCCTGATCAACTCACGTATGTGTGCTGAAGGTCACCGACCAATCTGTCAGGATACAGGGATTGTCAACGTTTTCCTTGAAGTCGGCTTAGATGTTAAATTTGATTTAACCATGAGCCTGGATGATGCTGTAAACGAAGGTGTACGCCGAGGTTACCTAGAGAACTCAAACATACTCCGTGCTTCTGTGTTGGCCGATCCTGCTTTTGGTCGTAAGAATACTAAAGACAACACCCCTGCCGTGATTCACTACAAGCTCGTGCCAGGGAATAAAGTTGACATTACCGTTGCAGCGAAAGGTGGCGGTTCTGAAAATAAATCTAAACTTGCGATGCTCAACCCATCTGATTCAATCGTAGATTGGGTACTTAAAACTGTTCCAACCATGGGTGCAGGCTGGTGTCCACCAGGTATGCTCGGTATTGGTATCGGTGGTACTGCTGAAAAAGCCATGATGCTTGCTAAAGAAGCACTCATGGAAGAAATCAACATGGACGAATTACTTCGTCGTGGCCCACAAAGCAAAATGGAAGAACTCCGTATCGAGATCTTCGAGAAAGTGAATGCGCTGGGTATTGGCGCACAAGGTCTTGGTGGTTTAACCACAGTACTTGATATTAAAATCAAGGATTACCCATGCCATGCGGCAGGTAAGCCAGTCGGTATGATTCCAAACTGTGCTGCGACTCGTCACGCACATTTCCAGTTAGATGGTACAGGTGTTGCGCATATTCAGGCACCTAAACTTGAAGACTACCCTGCTGTAACTTGGGATTCATCTCAATCAAAACGTGTGAATCTTGATACCATTACCCAAGAAGAAATGAATTCATGGAAACCAGGTGACACCTTACTACTTAACGGTACCATTTATACAGGTCGTGATGCTGCACATAAGCGTATGGTCGACATGTTAAATAACGGTGAAGAACTACCTGTTGATCTTAAAGGTAAATTTATTTACTACGTGGGTCCT
>NZ_DDAH01000094.1:0-23744 GCF_002333245.1 Acinetobacter sp. UBA2063 | reverse complement strand
TTTAGGACAGTTGTATCACTTTGCTGAGTTGGGTGGGGTGGATACTACAGGCAATAGTACCCAATTGGCCTTGTGGTAAAAGAGGCGTTAGGAGAGATTTTATGTTTACAGGCATTATTGAAAGTTTAGGTAAGGTTGAGAGCCTGCAAAGTGTAGGCGGTGATGTTCGTCTACGTATTCAAACTGATTTGGATATGTCTGATGTACATTTGGGAGACTCAATTGCCACCAATGGAATTTGCCTGACGGTCATTGATTGGGGCGAAAACTGGTATGCGGCGGATGTTTCGCGTGAGAGTTTAAACCGTACCACACTAGGCCAATGGAAAGTTGGCCAGGCGGTGAATGTTGAAAAGGCGATGCTGCCGACCACACGTTTTGGGGGGCATATTGTCAGTGGGCATGTCGATGGTTTGGGTGAAATTACTCTGGTACGTCAGGATGCACGTTCTTTGTATTTTGAGGTCACCGCGCCTGCTGAGTTGGCAAAATATCTGGCAGAAAAAGGTTCTGTGACGGTAGATGGCATTAGCCTGACCATTAACCATTTACGTGGCAATATCCTGAGCCTGAACCTGATTCCACATACGGCTGAGCGTACCAATATTGGGACATGGCAGGTTGGAACCAAAGTGAATCTGGAAGTAGATGTATTAGCTCGTTATATTGAGCGCTTATTGTTGGGTGATAAGGCCGCAGAGCAAAAAACCGAATCGAATATCAGTATGGCGTTTTTAGCGGAAAATGGTTTTCTAAAATAGAATGGCAAACATAAAAAAGCCTAGTTTGATGAACTGGGCTTTTTTATCATTTCTCGTCTGAGAACTGACTGTTTTTCAGAATGTAATCAATTTCATCTTGCGCAATCGCATGTAATTTTGCTCTAAAAACTGTGACCGCTTGTTCAATCAAACTTTCCGCTTCTAATTCCAGTCGGACACGGACACTTTCCAGTTCAGATAGAATTTGCTGATCTTCAATCACAACGCGCTGACCTTGGGCGTAATCAACGCTTGGCTGTTCAGGATTTGGTTGATAACGTTCAGTGTGTTGTGCAATTTCTTGATCAATGTGTTGTCGAAGAGCAACAAGATTTTCAGTTTGCTGTTCAAACTGCTGTTCTTCATCTGCCTGTAGCTGTGCTGCATAAGCCGCCTCGGCAGCACGTTTTTCCGCCAATGCCTTTTCCAAAGCCTGCTGTTTGCGGATACGTGCCTGTTCGATCAATTCTGCCTTTAAGTCGGCATAGGCCTGATCGATGCGTTGTTGGGAACGCTGCTGCGCTTTCTCTTCGTGTTGCTTCCATGTTTGAATCAGGGTTTGCGGTAGCAATAGATCACAGATACGTGCCAAATCTTCCTGATAAGTCTGGCGGACTGTTTCAGGTGCATTTAACCAGCGTTTTTTAAAATCCTGACCTACATTTAATGCCACGCGACACTCCTCAAAATGATGCTTTTTGTTGCAGACTTATAATTTAAATGTTCGAGGTTCGATACCCAAACGACGATACATTTTAAACTTTTCCCGACCAGCCTGTTTCGCGGTTTCATTATTTTCAATAATTTCGATAATGTGGCGAAAATCCTGAGTTTGTTCAAGTGCATGATTGTTAAAATTAAATACAATCCAATCATTCGATGGCGGTAATTCAGCTGAAATACACACTGGACTATTCAATTGATCAATTCCATGAGCAATAAAGCTACTTGAATCAAAACTCCATAGCTTGTTATCCAACTCATTTTGTAAATTTGAATCAACACAATACCACCAAATCTGTGGGTGCTGATTCAGAATTTTTCGACATAAACGGCAAGCACTATCAACTTGCCGCTCAACGCTGTTTTCAAACAAATAAAAACTAACTTGTGCCATAGATTAGTTATTCGTTTCAACACGATTCGCTAAAAACTGCATCAGTAATGGTACTGGGCGTCCAGTTGCACCTTTAGCTGCACCAGATAACCATGCTGTACCAGCCACATCAAGATGTGCCCAGCGGTAATCACGAGTGAAACGTTCAAGGAAACATGCTGCGGTTATTGCACCACCATAAGGACCACCAATATTGGCAATATCGGCAAATGGTGAATCAAGGAGTTCTTGATATTCTTCCATCACAGGCATACGCCATACACGGTCGAGTGATTGTTCGCCAGCAAGTTGTAATTCTTGTACCAGTTCATCATCTGGAGAGAATAGCCCACTGACGACTTTGCCTAGCGCCACCACACATGCACCTGTCAGCGTCGCAATGTCAATCACAAGGGCAGGGTTGAAGCGTTTGATATAGGTCAGTGTGTCACAAAGTACAAGGCGGCCTTCGGCATCAGTATTCAGAATTTCAACGGTTTGACCGCTCATGGTGGTCACGATGTCACCTGGACGGGTGGCATGCCCTGATGGCATGTTTTCAGCCGCAGCAACCGCACCGACCACATGAATTGGCAGTCGGGCTTCGCATAATGCGCGGATTGTACCCAGTACCGAGGCCGCACCACACATATCAAACTTCATTTCATCCATACCCAAGCCTGGTTTGAGTGAAATACCGCCTGTATCAAAAGTCACGCCCTTACCGACCAGTACCACAGGTGCCTGATCTACCTGGGTATTGTATTCCAACGTGATCACGCGCCCTGGACGTTCTGAGCCTTTGCTGACGGCAAGGAAAGCATACATGCCCAGGTCAGCCATTTGCTGCTCATCCAGTACCGTGACTTTGAGTAGGTCTGGATATTGTGCGGCAAGGGCAAGGGCCTGATCAGCAAGATATTCTGGGAAACAAAGATTCGGCGGGCAGTTGCCTAAATCGCGCGCATAGTTTTGACCTGACTGAACTGCATGAATCAGGTTGAGTTGGGCATCATTCAGTGGGCTTTCGCTTGCAACCAGATCAATGCTTTCCAACACAAATTCATTCTTCTTGGATTTAAATGCATCATAGCCATAAGCTGCCTGTGTCAGGTTCAAGGCAAACAATCCATGTAAATCAGTCGGTAACGCCGAAATGTCTAGCGTGATGTGCTTAAATTTATTTTGTGATGATTTGATAATGGATTGTGCGAGTTTTGCTAATTTAATAGCTTTTAATTCTGCACTTTTCCCAAGACCCAGTAGCTGGGCGTTTGGCTGTACCGCAATATTGGCAATTAACGGCAGGCTTTCATTAAAACCCGCCTTAAACTGAGTGGCATTGAGAATGTCATCTAGCTGGTTGATTTGATAAGCATTTAAATTCTGTTGTAATTGTTCTGAATCAACCAATATCCACAAAGATTCACTTGATGTTTGTGCTGGAAATGCAGTTTGCAGTGTAAATTTCATTGTCTGTTTCGAACCTAATGGACAAAAAAGAAAGATAAGTCCATTAAACACTTTCGGATATGAGGTTGCAATCGGCAACAAGCGATAGGTTTTATATTTTTAACATTCGGGTAAACTACAGTTTCCTTTCGACTGACTCTATCTGGAAGCATTACCTTGATTATTCGGCGTTACCTCGTCAAACAAGTGGTGTCCACCTCGCTGGTGGTGACTGCCTTGCTCACCCTAATCATTATGGGCGGTCAGTTGATCAAGATTTTTGGACGTGCTGCACAGGGTCGTTTGGACGGTGATGTCCTGCTGAGCATCATTGCCTATCGTTTGCCTGAGTTTTTAACGTTGATCCTGCCATTGGGCTTTTTTATTGGCCTGATGCTGGTGTTTGGTCGTCTGTATGTCGATCATGAAATGGCGGTGTTGAATGGCAGTGGCGTGAGCCGCAACCAGTTGGCACGACTCTTATTACCAATGACCCTGGTATTTTTGATTGTTCAGTCTATCTTGATGTTTTGGGGAGCATCTTCGGGAATACGCGCCTATAAAAGCCTGATGCAGACTCAGGCTGTGCGTGCGGGCTTTGATCTGGTTCGACCAAAGGAGTTTATCTCTTCTGGGCCATATACCATTTATGCAGGTTCGCTTTCGGAAGACCGTAAGAATTTAAAGGATATTTTTTATTACCAAAAGGCGGATCGGGAAGATAAGCCTGATGTGATGATTCTGGCGAAAGAAGCCACCCGTGTGGAAATGGCCAATGATACCGCCAATGTGGTTGATCTGGTTCAGGGCCGTCGCTACGAAATCTATCCAAACCAGCCTAGATATACTCAAGCCGAGTTTCAGTCCTATCGTTTACGTCTGGAAAATGATAAGGATGTCAAATTTGAAAGTGATGATGTGGAAGCATTGCCGATGAGCAAGCTATGGCAAAAGCGGGATGATTCCGTGGTGCGGAGTGAGCTGGGCTGGCGGATTTTTGGTCCATTGGTCATGGTGATTGCCCTGATGCTGACCGTGGCTTTATCTGAGGTTAGCCCACGGCAGGGACGTTATTACCGTCTGATTCCCGCCATTTTCATCTTTGCCAGCCTGATTGTGTTGATGATCGCGATTAAAACGCGGATTAGTAAGGAACAACTGGATATCTGGGCCTATCCAGTGGTGTTGTTGGTATATGCAGGTGCTGCGGCAATTTTTGCCCGTAAACAGAAGCTGGCACCCAAAATCAAGAAAAGTATGCAGCGAGTGGGGTTGTGATGTTAGCACGTCGAATAGTCGCCAGACATGTCACCAAAACCACGGTTCTCGCCATGCTGGGAACCACGCTGGTGCTGTCTTTTCTACAGGTGTTGTTTACCTATCTGGGTGAGCTGGGTTCGCTTAAACCCGATTATAACGCATGGCAGGCGTTCCTGTTTGTGATGTGGGGGGCGCCGCGCTATCTCTATGAAATCCTGCCTGTTGCGGCATTGATTGGTTCGGTTTTAGGGCTGGGGGCATTGGCATCCAATAGTGAGCTGATTGTGATGCGTTCAGTGGGCATCAGCCTATGGCGCATTGTGGGTTGGGTAATGCGTTCAGCTTTATTGCTGATCATCCTGTCGTTTGCCTTGAGTGAATGGGTGATCCCATATACCAATGAAAAGGCGCAGAGCATTAAAAAACAGCGTAGTGTCGCATCCTTGGGTGAGGTAAAGGGCTATTGGTCACGTGAGGGGCAGCGCTTTATCTATATTGACTATGCCAATGCCCAGGGACAACTTCGTGATATTAATGTCATTGATTTTGATCAAAACTATCGTTTGCAGTCTTTTGTCAGTGCCGAACAAGGGCAGTTTGTCAAAGATGGGCAGTGGACTTTAAAAGAGTCGCATCAGGTCGATTTACTGGCTCAGGGTAATGCGATCAAGACTGATCATGAGCAACAGCCACTGGGACTGGCATTACAACCTAAATATGTACATATGGTGACGCTGGACCCAGAGGATTTATCGCCAAGCCAACTGATCAGTTTTATGCGCTACCTGAAAGAATATAGTCAGGTGCCAAAAACCTATGAATTGGCATTCTGGCAAAAAGTTGCTTCACCCTTTGCCCTGATTACGCTGGTATTGATCGCCTGTTCCTTTATTTTTGGTCCATTGCGTCAGCAATCGATGGGTTTCCGTCTCGTAATTGCATTATTTACAGGACTGGGCTTTTTCTATTTACAGGATTTTTTGGGCTATGCCAGTCTGGTGTATGCGCCTTCCCCAGCGTGGTTTGTCTTGCTGCCAATCCTGTTGATGTTTGTGGCAGGAAGTTATTTGCTCTATCGCGCACGCTAGAAGTCTGAATGGTTTGAATTGATAATCATTATTGATTAAAGCGTCTGCAAGATCATGGAGAAATTCATCAAATTTCGGTAAACTATGCCGATCAAATGATAGACAAACAGAGAGTCCATTATGACGGATGCAAATGCTGGCAAAATTCCTCACGTTCTGGTCATTATGGATGGCGTGGGACATCGTGAAGCGCTTGAGGACAACGCTTATCTGGCGGCAAAAACGCCAAACCTCAGCGCCATGAAAGCCAGGCATCCCAATAGTTTAATTTCTGGTTCAGGTGAAGATGTCGGTCTGCCTGATGGACAGATGGGTAACTCAGAAGTGGGGCATATGAATCTGGGTGCAGGTCGTGTTTTATATCAGGACTTTACACGGATTACTAAAGATATTCGGACAGGTGCTTTTTTTGAGCATGAAGTGTTAGTTGATGCGGTTGAAAAAGCCAAAGCAGCCAATGGTGCCGTTCATGTCATGGGGTTGTTGTCAGAGGGTGGTGTACACTCGCATGAAGACCATATCGTTGCCATGTGTGAGCTTGCGCTAAAACGTGGTGCAACAGTATATCTACATGCATTCCTCGATGGTCGTGATACACCACCACGCAGTGCCAAGCCATCGCTGCAAAAACTGGATGCCATGTTTGCCCAATACCCAAATCAGGGGCGTATTGTCTCAATGATTGGCCGCTATTTTGCAATGGACCGTGACAATCGCTGGAACCGTGTTGAAGAAGCCTATCGCTTGATGACCGAGGGTGAGGCAATCCGTGTTGCCACTTCTGCGCTTGATGGCTTGGAACAGGCCTATGCGGCGAATGAGAACGATGAATTTGTTCGAGCAACCCGTATTGGTGAAACCGTCAAGGTACAGGATGGTGACAGCATTGTATTTATGAATTTCCGTGCTGACCGTGCCCGTGAAATCACCCGTGCCTTTGTTGAAAAGGATTTCGCAGGCTTTGAACGTAAAGTTGTTCCGCATTTGTCAAAGTTTGTGATGCTGACCCGTTATCAGGCCAGCATTGATGCGCCTGTTGCCTATATGCCTGAAGAACTTAAAAATTCCATTGGTGAATACCTGTCTGGTTTAGGCAAAACCCAGTTGCGTATTGCTGAAACTGAAAAATATGCCCACGTCACGTTCTTCTTTAGTGGTGGTCGTGAAGATGAATATACAGGTGAAAAGCGTATCCTGATTCCATCACCAAACGTGGCAACCTATGACCTGAAACCTGAAATGAGTGCCATAGAAGTCACTGATGAACTGGTGAATGCCATTAATTCAGGTGAGTTTGACCTGTTGGTGGTGAACTATGCCAACGGTGACATGGTCGGGCATACGGGTGTGTTTGACGCTGCGGTAAAAGCGGTTGAGACAGTGGACACTTGTTTGGGACGTGTCTATGAGGCTGTCATGGCAAACAAAGGGCATATGTTAATTACCGCCGATCATGGTAATGTAGAGCAAATGCAGGACTACGACAGTGGACAGGTTCATACCCAGCACACTACTGAACTGGTTCCATTTATCTATGTTGGGCCAACGCAGGCAACCATTGCTGAGGGTGGGGTTTTGGCAGATGTCGCGCCAACACTGCTTCATTTGATGCAGATTCCTGTACCGCCAGAAATGCAGGGTAAAAATTTAATTACTTTGGAATAAATTTCCCTTAGCTCCTGTTTTTAAAAGAAGAGCTTCTTTAGAAAGGTGAACCAATGAACCAGCACAACAACATCCACAGGGCTTTCTATGTAGGTTTGTTGATGTGTTGGGGACATATCCTATATGCAGCACCAAGCCCACATCCATCGGGCTGGGTGGAGGAGACTGCACCGCATAGCAGCGCCGAAGTGCCAATTGAGTCAATTCAACAGTTTGTACAAATCTATGGCATTGTACGGGACAACTATGTTGACAAGAAATCTGATGATGCCCTGTTTCAGCAGGCCATTAAGGGATTGGTCAGTGGTCTGGATCGCTATTCCCGTTATCTGTCTGCTGAGGAATATCGCCAGCTGATTCAATATACCGAGGGTGATTTAGCTTCTGTTGATTTTAATTTAAATTATGACAGCTTTACCCGCTTATGGCAGATTCATGACCTAAAAACAGGGTCGGATTCCAATAAGCTGGGATTGCGTAATGGGCAAACCATCCTGAAAATTGACAATCAGGAATTAAAGAGCCTGAATCAAGATCAAGTGCAGGGTTTACTTTATGGATCGATTGGCAGCACCCTGCAAATACAACCTGAAAACAGCAATAGCACGGTAATTCTGGTTCGGAATAAAAAAGTTGAAACTGATATTGAACCTGTTTTATTACATAATCAGGTACTGGTACTCAAAATTCGGGTATTCCAGCAAGATACGGCCAATGAAATCAAACGACTGATTGAGGAATACAGTTCAACCAAGTTAAAGGCGGTTGTGCTGGATTTACGCAATAATCCAGGTGGACTGCTTTCCGCTGCGGTTGAATCAGCAGACTTATTTTTGAATCAGGGACTCATTGTCACCACAAAAAGCCGTTCCGAGGGTGATCAGCAGTTTCAGGCATTGCCCTCCAATGAGTTTCAGAATATTAAACTGGGGATTTTGATCAACCGCCGTTCTGCATCAGCGGCTGAAGTGTTTACCGCAGCCCTGAAAGAACATAAACGGGCATGGGTGATTGGGGAGAACAGTTATGGTAAAGGTGTGGTACAAAAACTGTTTCCACTTCCAAGTGGCGCAGCCCTGCAAATGACGGTATCGCATTATTACACCCCAAATGGCAACATGATTGAGGGACAGGGGATTCAGCCAAACCAGACCTATCCCTTGCCACCAGAAATGAAAGAGGACAGTTATTTAGAACATGTCACTGAACTGGTGCTGAAAAGTAAGCTTTAACATAATAAAGCCCCTTTTAAAGGGGCTTTATTTTTAGATCAGCGTATTACTCATCATCTTCAGTATCGAGTCCAAATTTTTTCAAACGATAGCGTAAAGAGCGGAACGTCATGCCCAGTTTCTTGGCCGCCAGAGTACGGTTCCAGTGCGTGAGATTGAGTGCATTGAGCAGGATTTCTTTCTCAATATTTTCTAGATAGCGTTCCAGTCCTTCAGGCGGAAGTTTTTTAGAACTCATTGCAGGGCTAGTGCTTGGATGAACCTGCTCATTCTCTTCCTGCGTTGCAAAGGGCATGGTGACAGGAGTCGCAATTGAGCCGCGTAATGGGGCTGTTTGCAAGTGTGCAAGATCGATATTTTCGTCATCACTGAGGGTGATGGCGCGTTCAATGATATTGCGTAACTCACGCACATTGCCTGGGAAATATTGTTGTAACAGGAATTGTTCTGCACGAGAAGACAGGGTTTTTGCAGGGAGTTCCCATTCCTGGCTAATTTTCTGGATAAAGTGATTCGCCAGCAGGAGAATGTCCTGGCCACGCTCACGCAAAGGTGGCAGCACGATATCCATGACGTGAATACGGAAAAATAAGTCCTGACGGAAGCGGCTTTGTTGAACCAGAAGTTCAAGATCCTGATGGCTGGCACTGATCACACGGAAATCAACATCAATTTCTTGGTCTGAGCCGACAGGGCGGATCTTCTTCTCCTGTACGGCACGTAATAATTTGACCTGCATATTGAGTGGTAGTTCTGCGATCTCGTCCAGAAACAAGCTACCACCATGTGCTGACAGAATTAAGCCCTGTTTGTCCTGTGCCGCACCTGTAAAACTGCCTTTCTTATGTCCGAACAGTTCACTTTCCATCAATTCGGTTGGAATGGCACCACAGTTAATTGCAATAAAAGGCCCTTCACTACGGTTACTTAGACGATGAACCAGATTGGCAACGACTTCCTTACCTGTTCCAGACTCGCCCGTGATAAATACAGGTGCCTGAGAACGGGCAATTTTCTTGAGTGCGATACGTAATTGTTGAATTGGTGCCGATCGCCCAATCAGTAATTTATTTTCTAAAGCTGTTTCAGCTGCTTCCTGTTCAGGTTGTGGGCGATTTAACGCTTTTTGAATCAACTGGTCTAAATGTGTTTGATTGACAGGCTTACTGACAAAATCAAATGCACCCGCTTTCAATGCCGCAATAGCAATATCCATATTGCCATAGGCAGTTAGTACCGCAATCGGTGTATTGGGATAGTTCTGTGTTACGTGTTTGACTAAATCGAGACCATTACCATCTGGAAGGTTTAGGTCTGTTAAACAAGCATCATACTGAAATTCAGTAAAAAACTTTTTTGCTTGCTCTACACGATAGGCGAGATGGGTTTTAATCCCCATTCGTGCAAGCGTCATTTGCATGAGGAGACATAAGTCTTCTTCATCGTCTACCAGCAAGACGAGTGGTTGTTTAGTTGCCATTTCCCCGAAAACCTAATCTAAATCAATGAATTTTTGAGCATTCAATCCTGAAACATGCTCCTTGTTGTCGCTCAACATAGGTGAGCTTTGCATGATTTGCCTCACAAAAGCTATGAGATAGGTACAATCCTAAACCAGTTCCTTTAATTGCGGTACTAAAAAATGGCTTGAATAGCTGAGAAATATCGCGTTTTGCCACGCCTGTACCAAAATCAATGACATCAATACAGATTCGCCCCTCTTTTAAATGCACCTGCACCTCAATATGTTCCGCATCTGCGGCATTATGTCTCAATGCATTGCGAATCAGGTTGATCATGACCTGCCTCAACTGTTTTTCATCAAACAGGATACTGGCTCGTTCAGGAAGATTGAGCTGAATCTGTTGTTTTACATCAGCCAAATCTTCATTGAGTAGGCTACCAAAAAAATCAGTCAGGTGAATGACCTGTGCCTCTGTCGGCTTGTTGCGTGCCATTTCCAGCGTATCCTGAATGATGCTGTCAATCCGCTTGGCCTGTTTGCCAATCATGCGTGAAAGCATGTCCTGTTGATGGGCATCACTTTCCTTGAGCAGTTCATTGGCCTGTACAATTGCAGCCAGAGGGTTGCGAATTTCGTGAGCGATACTGGCGGAGAGCTGTCCTAAGGCCGCCAGTTTCAATTGCTGGACTTGCTGGTTAAGTTTCTGTGCATCTTTTAAAATCAATAAAATGAGGAATTGTTCAGGAACGACGAGGTGCTTAACCTTTATATTGACGGTATAAGGGCTTTGTTGGGATTCAAAACTAAATTCCTCACCATCTTTCAGGTCACTGAGCCTGATCAATTCGAACAGGTCGGCCTGCCATTTGATCAGTGGTGTTTTTTCCGCCGAAATAGGAAAATGAACACCCAGCAGGGTATTGGCGGCGGGATTGCTGAGTACAATATGGCTGCTTTCATCCAGCACCAGATAACCATCCTCGATCTGTTCGAGAATATAGCGGTTAATGTTCTGGAGTTGATGGATCTCGATAGATTGGTGGAAAGTTAAGGTTTCCAGAATTTTAAAGCGTTGCACTGCAATACGGCCAATCGCATGCACCACAAAAAATAGAAAGGCAAGGAGAGCGCTATTGCCGAGATGATTTAAATTATTGTAGTCAAAAAAGTTGCCAAGAAAACGCTGGTAAACCACCATAATTACCGCGAACAGCGTGACGATTAAGGATAACTGGGCATTAAGCAGAATGGCGGATGAAAAAATAATAATAACGTAGAGCAGGCTAAGCTGGAGGTTTGGCCCACCTGCTGAAAATGTAATTAGGCTCAGGCAAATCACGTCAACAATAAAGACAAAGATCAGTTGCTTGGTGATTTGCAGTGGAAGCAGTTTCAGTAAAAAGAGCTGAAAAATGTTGACGCAGGTATAACACAGCAGTGTATAAAAATAGAGAAAAGGGTATTGATAGTTGTTGCCCAGTTGTTCTGCGGTAAGCACATAAATCAGGATCAGGCTGACTGAAATAATCAGGCGATAACCACTATACCAAATCCCTAGTCGATAGATGGTCTGTGATACAGAGGAGGCAATTTGTCCCAACATAGGCGATGACTAAAGATTAAGGTTTAATGAGTCCATATCGAATCGCAAGATGGGTAAGCTTGACATCGCTATCAATTCCCAGTTTTTCAAAAATACGATAACGATAGGTATTTACGGTTTTTACGCTGACGAATAATTTATCTGCAATTTCCTGAGCACTGATACAGTTGACCACCATCATTGCCACCTGCATTTCACGTTCAGAAAGAGCATCAAACGGAGATTGTTGGGTGTCGGAAAGATAGGAACTGGCGAGTTGTTCGGCTATGTCGGCACTGAAATATTTACCGCCCTGCATCACCTTGTTAATGGCACGCACCATTTCTGCAATCGGCGCACCTTTGGTGATATAACCCTTTGCCCCAGCCTTAAGTAACAGGGATGGATAAGGTTCTTCTGTAAGGCCACTCACCGCAATTACTTTAGTGTCAGGTGCTGTCTGTAATAGCCGACGTGTGGTTTCAACCCCACCAATGCCAGGCATGTTTACATCTAACAGCACCACCTGCGGATGTTTTTGCCGAACTAGGGCAATGGCTTCCTCTCCAGACTCAGCCTGCCCAACAACATCAACATCTGGATGGTCTTCCAGCATACGGCAAATGCCTGTGCGTACGAGCTCATGATCATCAACAACAAGAACAGTGATCAAGAAGACCTCCTTTTTTTCAGAAAAACTGGTTTTTTTGTTACATAAAGCAAAATTAGCTTGCATTGAAACGACAAAATTAGCAATCCTATTCTCCGTTTCTAGCGAATAGTTGTACACAATTGTGTCTATAAAAGCTTTACCCGATTTGTTCAAATGTAAGGCATAATGATAGTAAGCGCAAATGTGCAGCGTCTTGAGTTGAGTATTGTGTCGTGAAAAATTCTAAAAAATCTGTCATCCATGTGTTGGGCATGTCTATCTTGTTGGCGTGGAGTTCAACAAGCTTTGCCGAGCTGGTGGTCAATAACAGTCCAGTTGCTTCGGGTACAAATGGTTCTGCGTCATTAAACTGGTCTGCGAATGATGCTAGCCAGTTAATGGAGGAAGATGAACCTTTAGAGATTAGTCCGCAAGGCTCGACCTCTGTGACGACAACTTTGCGCAGTGGTGGTTCTGCAACCATTACATCGTCGAGTAGCCCTAAAAATACTGTACAAATTCGCGACACTTTTAGCAACAGTATCAATTATAGTAGCCAGCCTTCAGTCAATGCCCGCGCTGCGCTGGTGATGGATGCGCAAACGGGTGAAGTGCTGTACAGCAAAAACAGCAACATGTCTGTGCCAATTGCGTCAATTACCAAACTGATGACAGCCGTTGTGACTGCTGACGCACGTTTAAATATGTCTGAAGAAATTACATTGCAATCCATTGATTTTGCGGGTGCAGGTGGCAAAAACTCCAGTTCAACCCTGCGTGTTGGCGACACAATGAACCGTGCAGAAGCATTGTTGTTTGCCTTGATGAAGTCTGAAAATCCTGCGGCAGCCGCTTTGGCTCGTACCTATCCAGGTGGCCGTCCTGCCTTTATTGCAGCCATGAATGCTAAGGCAAAGCAATTAGGTATGAGCTCTACCCGTTTTGCTGAATCAACGGGGCTGGACCCTCATAATATTTCATCAGCACGTGATCTAGGCATTCTAGTCAGTGCAGCTTCACAATATGGCTTGATTCGTCAGTTCTCTACCACGCCAGCCTATGACTTCAATCTAGGCTATCGTATGTTGAAGTCAAACAATACCAATGCCTTGGTGCGTAATGGTGGCTGGAACATTAACCTGTCAAAAACAGGTTATATCAATGAGGCAGGGCGTTGTGTGGTGATGCACACCACAGTAAATTCGCGTCCAGCGGTTGTGGTATTGCTTGGTGCATCCAGTTCACAGGCACGTACCAATGATGCTACCAATCTATTGAATTGGGTTGCAACACTGCCAAAACGTATTTAATACTGCGTAGATCAGTTTTTAAAATAAAAACTCTTCATCAAGAAGAGTTTTTTTATGCCAAAATGAAGCGACATAATTTGTCTTGTATCAACGCATGATACTGGTTTTTAAAATAAAAATCAGTTAATGTTAAATCATAACACTGGCTTTACAGTGCTTAAGTTTTACATCAGAAAAAACAAACAATTGAGTGATAAATAAATTAGGGGAACAACATGGGCAGCTATGTGATTCGTGAGAAATACTTTGGTTATAACGATGAAACTTTCTACGTAGCTGGCAATCGTATTGCTAATGTTTTTGATAATAAACAACAGGCTGAATTAGCTTATAAAAAACTTGAGATAGATGGAGCGCGTGATTTTGCATTACATGAAGTTGAATCCCTTTTTGATGCTGATGAAGCATTATTGCAGCAATTAGATGATTTCGTATATTCACGTTGTGGTGAACATATCTGCGAAGCAGGGGATATCTCTGACGATGTATTACCAGTAAGTTTAAGTGACGATGATACCTTTGAATTTATTCAGCTTGCTGGAATGCAAAAATTCCAATTGGTTGAATTCGAAAATCAAGTCAAATTTTATGGTTTATGGTCTGTAAAAAAACAACGATGGGTTGAGGAACATGATGAATGCTTTGCGGGTTTAATATATTCAGAAAGTTTAGATGCTTTTAAATCTAAAGTTGAGCATATTTTTGCTGATTATGATTATTCAGCAATTGAACTAAAAGGTAGCTTAGAAGAACTTTCAGCGCAACCGATTTTATTGCAGGCAATGATTAGTGCACAATCTGGTTTAAGTTATGATGAAGCAAAACAAACTCTTGTCATTGATGCTTGGCAAGATGAAGCATTGTATGCTGTGAATTCGCTATTGAAGCAGCCTTTGTTTGAAATTAAAGAAATTGGCCTAGAAGAAATTCAAACGATTGAAAAAGAATTGGCCAAGCAGTATAGCTATGATGAAGATGACTGGGGAGACGAAGAAGAGGGTGAAGACTTTGATGCCGAAGCCCTTGTTGAAGAACTCATTCAAGAGTTGGCAGAAGAACTGGACTTAAGTGATGAGCAGCGGGCTGAACTGTTTAAGGAAATGAAAAAAGAATCTTAACGCCTGAAGATTAAAAAAACCTGCCGTAGCAGGTTTTTTGATCTATCAATGATAGCTTACATATTTGAAAGAATTGAATTTTTCACTTGGGCCATGGTGGCATCGATGGACAACATGACTGCATCAGCACATTGCTTGATTGCAGTATCAGGATCTTTCAAACCGTTACCTGTCACAGTACATACAATCACAGAACCCTCAGCAATTTTACCCGCCTTGATGTCACGGATTGCGCCACCGATAGAGGCAGCAGAAGCAGGTTCCACAAACACACCTTCATACATTGAAAGTAAGCGTTGCGCTTCAAGAATTTCAGCATCCTGTAACTCGTCAAACCAGCCTTTAGAGTCACGTACCACCGCTTTGGCATGGTTCCAGCTCTGTGGATTACCAATACGAATCGCTGTTGCAACAGTTTCTGGATTCTCTACAGGCGCGCCACGTAAGAATGGTGCAGCACCAGCAGCTTGATAACCGACCATGGTCGGTAAACCTTCTGGTTTAGGGCCAGTAAATTGATCAGTTGATGCATCATAGATCACTTGTTCAAACTGGTCAGCAGGCTGGTTTGCAACTGCTTCTGTATAACCCATCCAGTGTGCAGTAATATTCCCTGCATTACCGACGGGCAAGCAGTGATAGTCAGGTGCACGACCTAAAGCTTCCACGATTTCATAGGCAATGGTTTTTTGACCTTGCAAACGATACGGGTTGATTGAATTTACAATGGTGACAGGTGCCTGATCAGCCACTTCTTTAACCAGACGCATACCATCATCAAAGTTACCACGAATTTGCATAGTGATCGCGCCATACATCATCGCCTGTGCCATTTTACCCATGGCAATCTTGCCTTCTGGAATGAGTACAAATGCCTTGATGCCTGCACGGGCCGCATAAGCTGCCGCCGCTGCTGAAGTATTACCTGTAGAGGCACAGATAATCGCTTTAGAGCCTTCCTCAACTGCCTTGGTCACCGCCATAGTCATACCACGGTCTTTAAATGAACCTGTTGGGTTCAGACCTTCGTATTTGACATAGATTTCAACATTTTTGCCAATAATACGTGGAATGTTCTCTAGTTTGATTAGTGGAGTATTACCTTCACCCAAAGAGATTGCACGTGTAGTTGCAGACACAGGTAAACGGTCACGATAACGGTCTACAAGACCAGTATAACGATTGGCATTCGACATGATGGTGTTCCAATATGAGGTAGAGCGGGGAGAGGGAAGTCATTTTCCCTCAACCTGATTAACTATCGAGCGATTCTAAACGAATTCTGATGATTTCGCCATGAATTGTAGGTAATGCCTGAATTTGTGCAAGCGCTTCATCCATCTTGGACTCAAGCACTGGATCAGTCAAAATCACAATCGGAATTAAATCCTTTAAGCGTGATTGCTGCATAATGGCATCAATACTGATCCCCGCACGGCTGAGAATGGTGGTGACATCGGCCAATACACCCGTCTGGTCTTCGGCATTGAGGCGAATGTAGTATCCAGTGGTCATTTGCTCACGGCTGAGGATTGGCACATTGGTGAGTGCTTCAAATGCCAGTTGAGGAATCGTTCCTGCACCATCTTC
The DNA here is from genome assembly GCF_002333245.1 of Acinetobacter sp. UBA2063. NCBI lineage: Bacteria > Pseudomonadati > Pseudomonadota > Gammaproteobacteria > Moraxellales > Moraxellaceae > Acinetobacter > Acinetobacter sp. UBA2063. The sequence continues at coordinate 7,473 of NZ_DDAH01000094.1, read as the reverse complement.
GGTATAGGAAATATCACGCACAATATCAATCACATCGGCGACCACCGCAGAAGCGGTTGGACCTGCACCTGCGCCAGCACCGTAATACAACGTAGGACCAACTGCATGAGCTTGCACAAGAACGGCATTCTTAACACCATTGACATTGGCAATCAGTTCTTCGGATGGGATCAATGTTGGATGGACGCGTAACTCAATTCCATTGGCTGCACGGCGTGCAATACCCAAATGCTTGATGCGGAAACCAAGATCTTCTGCATATTTCACATCTTGTGCGGTAATCTTGCTGATGCCTTCGGTGTAGACTTTGTCAAACTGTAGCGGAATACCAAAAGCACAAGAGGCTAAAATGGTGAGTTTATGGGCCGCATCAATGCCTTCAACATCAAAGGTTGGGTCAGCTTCGGCATAGCCCAGTTCCTGAGCTTCTTTTAACACATCTTCAAAGGCACGGCCTTTTTCACGCATTTCTGTCAGGATAAAGTTGCCTGTACCATTGATGATCCCTGCCAGCCATTGAATATGGTTTGCTGCAAGGCCTTCACGGATCACCTTGATAATTGGAATACCGCCAGCAACCGCCGCTTCATAGGCGATCTGCACGGCATTGTCTTCTGCCGCCTTAAACAGTTCATTGCCATGTTCAGCAAGCAAAGCCTTGTTTGCGGTAACCACCTGCTTGCCATGTTTAATGGCTTCCATGATGACTTCATAGGCAGGATGAATGCCACCCATGACTTCAACCACGACATCTACATCAGGTTGACGTACGATGTGCATCAGGTCATCATTTTGTTGAATACCCTCAAGATTTAAGTCTGGACGTGGACGGCGTGTACCCACATGGGTAATTTGAATTTCTCGACCAGTACGGCGTTTAATTTCAGCAGCATTTTCTTGTAATAATTTAAGGGCTCCACCACCAACAGTACCAAGACCGAGTATCGCCAGACGAACTGGTTTCACGTCACACTCCATTTTATTCAATCGTTTTAATGAAGCTTGATCATAGCTAAAAAACTGCGTAGACACTAGGGCTAAGATCACTTTAATCTGTCGCCCAATTCGTTCTGGTGTATATGGAGAGAGAATAATTTATTTTTCAAGTCGCTTGATGATCTCGTCAGGGGTCATATAACCACCCAGATATTCACCCTCAACATTGTAAATTGCTGGGGTGCCATTTACGCCCATGTTGAGACCCAGTTGATATTGGTCACGTACTGGGTTTTTACATTCTCCAGCGAGGACAGGTAAACCCTGAACGGCTTGATCAAAGGCGGCCTTACGGTCTTCACTACACCAGATCGCGGTCATGGTTGGCATAAACTGCTCACCACGAGGCCATGCGATGTAACGCACTTCAATGCCTTTAGCGGTAATTTCAGCCAGATGTTCATGCAGTTTGTGGCAGTAAGGGCAGCTTGAATCGGTAAACACATAAATCACATGTTTGGCTTTACCGCCCTGCGCTGGATAAACAATCAGGTCTTCTGTTTTAAGGGCGGCCAAGTGTTTTTTATTCTCTGTTGACTGCAATGCCTCACTGACATTGTGCAACTGTTTGTCGCCTAAACGAATTACATCACCCTGAATAATATACTGCCCGTCAGCCGTGGCATAAACTGAACCCATCCCTTCCAGACTCACCCAGTATAAGTTGGGCACTTCGGTTTTTTTCACCGCCAAAATTTTGGCATTGATATTGGCGGTTTTAAAATGCTTTTCCAGCGTTGAAACCAGACGCTGCTGGGTATTGCGTTCATTTAAGGTTGATGCTTCACCAGTTGCAGGCGCACTCGCTGTCAGGGCATCTTGTTTTTGTGCTGAGTTTTCTTTTGAGCAAGCACTTACCAATAATGTCGATGCTAATGTACATGCAAGTACAAGCTTGGAACGGTTAAACAACATAAGGAACCTTTTTTGTTCATATTCATATATTCAGGGGCTTAGCATAACAAAAAAATGCCATGACTTCGTTAAATCTTGCTGATGCATTGTGAACAAAATCAAGTTTTATCCCAATCTTGGACAAGTGGTGGTTTTATCCCCGTGGATGGTATTTACCATGCAACTCCTGCATACGGTGTTGAGCAACATGGGTATAAATCTGGGTGGTGGAGAGGTCACTATGCCCAAGCAGCATTTGCACCACACGTAAATCCGCGCCGTGATTGAGAAGATGGGTGGCAAAGGCATGGCGCAGGGTATGCGGTGATAACTCCGCCTGAATATTGGCCTGTAGCGCATAGCGTTTAATCGCGTACCAAAAGTTCTGGCGGCTCATGATGCCACCGTGCTGGGTGAGAAATAGATAATCGGTACTGCTCTTGTAGAGTTGAGGGCGTGATTCAAGCAGATATTTTTCAATCCAGTCACAGGCATATTGTCCGAGTGGAACAAGACGCTCTTTATTGCCCTTGCCTGTGATGCGTAAAAAGCCCTGCTTTAAATTGATCAGTTCCATGCGTAAATTGAGCAACTCAGAGACACGTAAGCCGCAGGCATACAGCACTTCCAGCATGGCACGGTCACGTAGGCCTAGGGCGGTGTTAGTGTCAGGCGCATTGATCAGCGACTCAACATCCTGTTCTGATAAATCCTTTGGCAATGCTCGACCAATTTTAGGGGATTGATGGGTGGCAACAGGGTTGTCATCCCTCAGTTTTTGTTCCCTTAAAAATTTATAGAACTGTCTCAGGGCCGATAGGCAACGTGCAATTGAACGGGGACTTTTACCAGACTTGGTCAGCGCAATCAGCACATCGGCAATGTCAGCACTCGACCATTGCGGTAATGAAACCGATGTGTGTAATTCGCTGCACTGAATCAGGTCGGAGAGATAGGCATTACGGGTATGGGGGCTAACGGTTTGCGCCACCAGATAATCACGAAAACCCTGTAAAAAACTCAAATGTTCAGGAATGTTGACCGCAGAGGGAATACGAGGTTTTTTATTTAACATAACAGCCAGTGTCCTTGATTCATCTGCACTGTAAAAGAAAAATTTTGTGTTGTCGATCTGTCAAAAAAGGAAATGCCATTGATATTGTTTTTGGTAATTATTCTCATTTGCCTGTATACTTGCAATAAAAGAGTCAAGGGTTAGAAGCGGTGCGATTGTCAGCATTAAAAGTCAAGCAAACGGCGATAATCACTAAGGTGAATCGCCTGGTCGATGAGACTGGACAGCCAGATCTTGTAGCAGTGCGTTTAGAGAGTTTGGGCTTTGTGCCAGGCACTCAGGTGCAGGTAATTACCAAAGGTGTGTTTGGTGGCGATCCGATTCTAATCCAGATTGGCTTTACTCGTTTCGCATTACGCAAAACTGAGGCTGAAAAAATTGAAATTCAACTTGAAGGAGCACCTGCATGAGTGATGCGTTACGTGTTGCCCTCGTGGGGAATCCAAACTGTGGTAAAACCTCTTTATTCAACCACCTGACAGGAACCCGCCAAAAGGTTGCCAACTATGCAGGGGTAACGGTAGAGCGTAAGGTCGGGCATTTCCAGTTGCCGTCAGGTCGGAGTGTTCGTGTCCTGGATTTGCCAGGAACCTATAGCTTAGAGGCCACCAGTCCAGATGAGGAAATCACCCGTGATGTCTGTCAGGGCAAGATCGCGGAAGAGGGGCAGCAGGATGCCTTTTTATGCGTGGTGGATGCAACCAACTTAAAATTGCATTTAGGCTTGGTGCTGGAAATCATTGAACTGGGCCGCCCAATACTGGTGGTGTTGAACATGATGGATGAGGCACGTCGCCGTGGCATCCAGATCAATACCCAGAAACTGTCAGAACGTTTGGGCGTACCCGTGGTCGAGACTGTAGCAGTCCGTAACACAGGCATTGAAAACCTGTTGCACGCACTGGACCAGGAGAAATACACGGTTCCACAAACAGAGCTCAGTGGTTTGAAAGGTGGACACCATCAGAAAATTGAAACGATTTTCAGGGATGTGGTGAATTTCGTTGATCAGGAAGATAAGCGCACCGATTTTCTGGATAAGATTTTCCTGCATCCAGTGCTGGGCTTGATTAGTTTGGCTGTGATGATGTTTATTGTCTTTCAGGCGGTCTTTGCCTGGGCTGCACCATTCATGGATGGGATTGAAAGTCTGTTTGGCTGGCTTGGAGAAACCCTGGGACAACACATTTCCCAGCCATTGCTACAAAGTCTGGTCGTGGATGGCATTATTGCAGGGGCTGGTGGTGTGGTGGTGTTCCTGCCACAAATCCTGATCTTGTTCTTCTTTATTCTGGTACTGGAAGAATCAGGTTACTTGCCACGGGCAGCGTTCCTGTTAGATAAGTTGATGTTCAAGGCTGGTCTGAGTGGGCGCGCCTTTATTCCATTGCTTTCAAGCTTTGCCTGTGCCGTACCTGGAATTATGGCAACACGCAGTATCAGTGATCCACGTGATCGTTTTACCACGATTATGGTCGCACCACTGATGACCTGCTCAGCACGGTTACCTGTGTATGCCTTGCTGATTGCGGCCTTTATTCCAGCGCAAACCGTATGGGGTATTTTTAACCTGCAAGGTCTGGTGTTGTTTGGCCTGTATATGTCAGGTATTGTCAGCGCGCTTTGTGTTTCCATCGTGATGAAATTCCTGCAAAAGGACAAATCACAACATGCGTTGTTGCTTGAGTTGCCAAGTTACCGTATTCCAGACCTGAAAAGTGTCGGGATTGGACTGCTGGACCGCGCCAAAATTTTCTTAAAACGTGTCGGTGGCATTATCTTTGCGCTGTCGATTTTGCTGTGGTTCCTGTGTACTTTTCCGCAGGCACCCGAGGGTGCAACCCAACCTGCAATTGACTACAGCTTTGCAGGGATGCTGGGGCATGTGATCCAGCCTATTTTTGCCCCGATTGGCTTTAACTGGCAAATCTGTATCGCCTTGATCCCAGCGATGGCGGCCCGTGAAGTGGTGGTGGCTGCACTGGGTACCGTCTATGCACTGTCGGGTGCAGACGATGATGCGGTGGCACAAGGCTTGGCACACTTGATCAGTGCTGATGGTACAGGCTGGTCGCTGGCAACAGGTTTGTCTTTGCTGGTGTGGTTTATCTATGCGCCGCATTGTCTGTCAACACTGGCAACGGTACGCCGTGAAACGGGTTCATGGAAGCATGTGGCGGCGATGACTGCGTATTTGTTTGGTTTAGCGTATTTAATGTCGTTTTTTACCTACCAGATTGCATCACGCATTTGGGGGTAGGAAATCCCACCTGACCTCCCTTTAACAAAAGGAGGGAATCATTGGAGAGATGCTTATGTTTGAGTACTTGATTGTTGCTGTATTGGTGCTGTGGAGTGCTGTGGTGGTATTTAAGAAAGTATTTCCTCAAACAGCAAATGCAGCATTTCTGGCGTTGTCGAATCTGTGCCAGCGTTTAGGGTGGCAACATCTGGCCACATGGTTAAAACCTAAAATGCTGGTGGGTTGTGCTGGGGGCTGTGGCTGTTCTACTGATGAAAAAGAGACGAAAAAGTCACAGGCGATCCAAACGGTAAAGTGGCGTTAGCAATATAAGGGTTGCCCATATTTAAGGATATGGGCGATTTTTTTACTTTTACGCACTGACACAAAAAAGCCTGAATAAAACCAAAACTGAAAAAGCATTTAAAACAGTAAAGTGCTAACATTTTTGCCATTCTGTGAACTGCAAAAATGGAACGAAAATGTTAATACAACGTGGTGGATTAAAAGTCGTGGCGGGCCTGGGGGTTTCAGGTGTGTCGGCGGTTAACTTTTTACATGAACAAGGCTACCAGGTTGCAGTTACGGATTCTCGGGAAACTCCCCCTGGGCATGACCAGATTCCCGCTGGAGTGAAAACCAGCTTTGGCAAACTCGATTCAGAACTTTTACAACAAGCAGAAGAAATTATCCTAAGTCCAGGCCTTGCGCCGCAGCTACCTGAAATCCAGCAGGCGATTGAGCAGGGTATTGCTGTTGTGGGCGATATCCAGCTGTTACGTCGCGCAACAGAAGTTCCAATTATTGCAATTACAGGCTCAAATGCAAAAAGCACCGTGACCACATTGGTTGGCTTGATGGCGCAGGATGCAGGCAAAAAAGTGGCTGTGGGTGGCAACCTTGGCCGTCCTGCACTGGATTTACTGAAAGATCAACCTGAGCTGATTGTGCTGGAACTGTCCAGCTTTCAGCTTGAAACAACTTCCCACCTGAATGCGGAAGTGGCTGTGGTGTTGAACATGAGTGAAGATCATTTGGATCGTCATGGCAATATGTTGGGATACCACAAGGCCAAGCACCGTATTTTTCAGGGCGTGAAAAAAGTAGTCTATAACCGTGATGACAACCTAAGCCGTCCACTGGTTCCAGATGTCACGCCGATGCAAAGTTTTGGTCTTAATGCGCCTGACCTGAATCAGTATGGCGTGTTGCGAGATGCAGATGGTACCATGTGGTTGGCGCGTGGACGTGAACGGTTACTTAAAACTTCCGAAATGTACATTCAGGGGATGCACAACGTTGCCAATGCACTGGCCTGCCTGGCATTGGGTGAGGCGGTTGGCTTGCCAATGCAATCCATGCTTGACACCCTAAAAACCTTTAAGGGGCTGGAACATCGCTGTGAATACGTCAAAACTGTTGATGGGGTACGCTACTATAACGATTCCAAGGGAACGAATGTTGGCGCAACACTGGCGGCAATTGATGGTTTAGGGGCTGCGATTGAGGTCAAGAAAGGCAAGCTGGCACTGATTCTGGGGGGGCAGGGCAAGGGACAGGACTTTAAGCCATTACGTGATGCCATCCACAAATATGTCAAGAGTGTGATTCTGATTGGTGAAGATGCGGCAGTGATTGAACAGGCCATTCAGGGAACCACCATCATCCAGCATGCCAATAGCCTAAAGCATGCGGTGGATTTGGCCAAACAGGCGACCCATGCAAAGGATGTGGTTTTACTCTCGCCAGCATGCGCCAGCTTTGATATGTTTAAGAGCTACAATGATCGTGGACATCAATTCGTGGCCTGTGTAAATGCCTTGAATGAAAATAAAAACTAGGGATTAGAGTTATGGCTGATTTAGCCCAAAACGCTATACAAAAGACTGTACAGAAGATTTCACAGCTGCTGAATCGTTTGCCCAAGTTTCCAGCAGAAATGACAGCACGCAATATCCTGATTTTCTCTGTGATTTCCCTGCTGTGCTTCGGTTCGGTGATGGTGGCGTCAGCCTCGATGCCGTATGCGGAATATATTCATGAAAACCCATTCTACTTCCTGATTCGTCATGGTATCTCGATTGTGGTTGCGGCGGTGGTGGCATTTTTAACCTATCGGGTCTCCCTCAATCTATGGTTTAAAAATGCATTCCCGTTATGGTTGATTACCATCGTCTTGCTGCTCGCCGTACTGGTTGTGGGTTCCGAAGTGAATGGGGCACACCGCTGGATTAAGGTGGGTGGCTTTACCTTGCAGCCTACAGAG
>NZ_DDAH01000008.1:0-12641 GCF_002333245.1 Acinetobacter sp. UBA2063 | reverse complement strand
TTACGGCTATTCGGATAAAAAATACCCTGAGAACTTTAAGGTTTTTGTAAGTGAGTAATTTATTAAATGTGCTATTTCGATTAGAATAGCCAAGCTCTTGGTAGCATTGTGTCGTCCTTGCACACAAAATTATATCTTTCATGCTTTTGAAAATTCGCGTGGCTTATAACGGTAATGAATCAAACTCTCCCCTCAGTTCTGGAGTCTACTCCATCCATTCGTGTGCTTGACGAGTGGCAGGAGACTATACCCGAAGATTTGTACATACCGCCTGCTGCGTTTGAAATCCTACTCGAACAATTCGAAGGTCCCCTGGATTTTCTGATTTACCTGATTCAAAAAAATGGCTTTGATTTATTGCAGCTCGACATCTCCCCAATCGCGACCCAATATCTTTCCTATATGGACAATATGAAGTCGCTGAATATTGAGTTGACTGCTGATTATATGGTGATGGCAGCACTACTTGCCGACTTAAAATCACGTTTATTACTTCCTAAAGCAAAAGTTGCGGATCAGTTTGAGAAAGACCCAAAACAGGAACTAATTGACCGTCTGGAAACCTATTTACGCATTAAACAGGCGGCTGAACGTCTGGGGCAAATGCCAATTTTTGAGCGGGATACCTTTAGTACCAATGTCAGTATTGGTCATATTGCCCCAATTTATGAGGGTTATGATGTCGATGCCCTGCGTGACGCATTATTCTGTATCTTTAACCGTCCTGAACCCATCACCCATGTGGTTGCACAAGAACCTGTATTGCTTGAAGAGCGTATGGCCTATATTGAAAGCCAGCTTGCATCTGGTGAAAATTTAAGTTTTATTGAACTGCTCAATCCCAAGCAGGGTCGTATGGGCATGGTGGTGACTTTTATGGCAGTGCTGGAACTCACGCGCCAGCAAAAAATTCAAATCATCCATACAGGTATTGAAGCTCCACTGACTGTTCAGGGGATTGCCGCATGAGTTTAGACCAGTTCAATGCCAATGAGGGAATGTCACTTGAAGACATTCATCACGACGTTTTATTGCAGATTGAAGCAATTATATTTGCCAGTGACTCAGCCGTTTCACTTGCACGGTTAAAAGAAGCCTTTCAGAACCAATACTCCAAGCAGCAATTACGCACGTTTTTACAACAGCTTGCGATGTTACAGCATGGGCGTTCCATTGAACTGATTGAAACGGCACAGGGCTTTCGTTTTCAGGTGCGGGCAAAGTACCGTAATATTATTGCCCAGGTGTGGCCAGAACGTCCAACCAAGCTATCGCCATCGCTGCTTGAAACAGTCGCCGTGATTGCCTATCATCAGCCTGTCACGCGTGCGGATATTGAACAGATTCGTGGTGTATCGAATAATAGCCAGATTTTAAGAAATTTATTTGACTGGAACTGGATTAAAGAAGCTGGTTTCAGGGATTTGCCTGGAAGACCTGCGTTGTTGATTACAACGCCCCAATTTTTAAATGCTTTTGGTTTAGTGTCATTAAATCAATTGCCTCCCCTACAGAACGCCAAGGAAGCATTCATGGCTCTCGATGCACATGCACCGAAGTCTTGAGAGGTGAACTGTTGATCATTATGTCTAAGGTTGTGCTGTCATGAGTGAAAAATTACAAAAGGTGTTGGCGAGAGTCGGGTTAGGCTCACGTCGTTATATGGAAGAGGTGATTGCTGCTGGCCGTGTCAGCATCAATGGTCGTATTGCCCAGGTGGGTGAGCGTATCGAACCAACCGATGAACTGCGTATTGACGGCCGTAAGGTGCAGTTCCAGATTGAAGATGAAATTCGTCGTCGTGTGCTGATTTACTACAAGCCTGAAGGTGAGATTTGCTCGCGCAATGACCCTGAAAAGCGTCCTACCGTATTTGATCATTTGCCACAAATTGCCAATGACCGCTGGGTGATGGTGGGTCGTCTGGATATTAACAGTACTGGTTTATTATTATTCACGAATGATGGTGAACTTGCTAACCGTTTAATGCACCCTTCAAATGAAGTTGAACGTGAATATGCGGTACGTGTGATGGGTGAAGTAACACCGCAAATTCGCAATAACATGCTGAAAGGTGTTGAGCTTGAAGATGGTCCAGCCAAATTCGAATCATTCTCTGAAATTGGCGGTGATGGGATCAACCGTTGGTATCAGGTGGTGGTTAAAGAAGGCCGTAACCGTGAAGTACGTCGTATCTTTGAATCGCAAGGCCTAAAAGTCAGCCGCTTATTGCGTACCCGTTATGGTACGGTGATCTTGCCACGTGAATTACGTACAGGCCGCTGGATGGAATTAGATAAAACTGATATTGATAACTTGGCGAAATCGGTTGAGTTGAAGCCACGTCAGGGTACTGGTCTGTTTGGTATGGCAAAACGCCGTACTGAAAAAATGGCGGAGAAGCCATTGGCTGCACGCCGTGGTGGCTATCTACGTCAACAGCGTCGTGATGATGAGCAAGAACCACAGCAACGTCCACGTAGCAGTGAAAATAATAACGGTCGTAAAACCATCGGTTTTAATAAAGGTTTTAAGAAGTTCTAATTCTTGATCCTGAAAATAAAAAAACGCTCTCATTAGAGCGTTTTTTTATGGCTGAACTTTAATGATGGTGACTGATCCCCTGTGGAATCGCATTCAGCAGTTTCTTGGTATATTCATGTTGTGGATGTAAATACAGTTCGTCCGAGTTAGCAATTTCAACTAATTCACCATGATTCATGACCATGACTTGATCTGAAATATATTTCACTACCGATAAATCATGCGAAATAAAGATATAACTCAGACCAAATTCATCCTGTAAATCTTGCAGTAAATTCAGCACCTGTGCCTGTACCGACACATCCAGCGCGGAGACTGATTCATCACAAATCAAAATCTCAGGTTTTAAAGTCAGACAGCGTGCGATGGCAATCCGTTGCCGCTGACCACCTGAAAATTCATGTGGATAACGGTCATATGCATCTATAGGTAAACTGACTTTTTCCAATAGCTCGAGTGCAATTTTCTTGCGTTCAGCATCATTCTGTCCAATGCCATGAATACGCATCGGCTCCAATAAAATCTGCCCGACGGTAAAGCGTGGATTGAGTGAAGCGTATGGATTCTGGAAAATAATTTGAATTTTACGCTGATACTGTGAAAATTCTTTCTCAGTCATGGCAAGAATATCTTTACCACCAATCAAGGCTTGTCCACCTGTGGCTTGATACAGACGCATTAGCAATAGTCCAATCGTGGTTTTACCTGAACCCGACTCTCCAACCAAACCTAAAGTCTTACCTTTTGCCAATTGGAACGATATACCTTTCACGGCCTGAAATTCATCTCGCCCCCATAAACCTTTACGACTATAAAACGATTTTTTCAGGTCTTTGACCTCTAAAACAATTTGTTCTTCGCCTGTAAGTCCTCGCGAACGCTGTTTCAGATTCAATTCGGACAAATTGGTTGCTTCGACCAGTTGTCCATTTTCGTCCTGTTTCATAAAATCGCTGGTGACGGGTAAACGGTATGGTCGGGTTGAAAGTTGAGGTCTACAGTGCAATAAGGCACGGGTATACACATCTTGCGGCTGTTCCAGTATTTGTTCAACGGTGCCACATTCGCGGATTTCACCATGACGCATGACGATCACTTCATCAGCAATTTCACCAACCAGTGCTAAATCATGGGTGATGAATAGCATCGACATTTGATGGCGTTGTCGTAATGATTCCAACAAATCAATAATCTGCTTTTGAATAGTGACATCTAATGCCGTGGTTGGTTCATCTGCGATCAATAGCTTTGGTTCACAAGCAATTGCCATGGCAATCATAACCCTTTGCTGCTGACCACCAGAAAGCTGACTTGGATACGCATCTATTTTTGTTTCAGGTGCAGGGATACCGACTTCTCGAAGTAACTCAAGCACTCGTACTCTAGCCTGCTTGCGCCCCATACCTAAATGAATCCTGAGCACTTCGGCAATCTGGTCACCGACTGTAAATACAGGATTCAGCGATGACATTGGTTCCTGAAAAATCATGGCAATACCTTTGCCACGAAGCTGCTGTAATTGTTGCTGGTTAAGCTTTAATAGATCATCATTTTTAAATTGCACCACACCTTGCACAATTAAAGTTTCAGGCAATAAACCCAATAATCCCAAAGCACTGATGGATTTACCCGAACCACTTTCGCCCACCATTGCCAACGTCTGAGCTGGATAGAGCTCGAAATTTAAATCATCCAGCAAGGCCTGCCCTGTTTCATTGACAATGCAAAGCTGCTGTACTTTTAACAACGGCTTAACGTCTTGGGTCAAATGCGTCACGGGCCGCCTCCCCAATATAAATCAACATGGACAACACAATCGCCAAAGTAAAAAAGCCAGATAACACCAGCCACGGTGCCTCCAGATTATTTTTGCCTTGTAACAAGAGTTCACCTAACGACGCGGCATCAGGCGGTAGACCATAACCCAAGAAGTCTAGCGCAGTTAAGGCAATGATATTGGCAGTCAGCATAAGGGGAATCTGCGACAGACTGGAACTCATAGCATTGGGTAAAATATGCTTGAAAATAATCTGGGCATCACTAACACCTAAAGCTTGCGCAGCCCTCACATAATCAAAATTTCGGGCACGTAAAAATTCAGCACGCACCAATCCCACCAGTTCTGTCCAGCCAAACAGTAGCATAATCAGAAAAAGCCAATACACGCTAGGGCTAAACATACTCACCAGAATCATCACGATAAACAGCATGGGCAAACCACCCCACACTTCCAAAATGCGTTGTCCAATCAGATCAATCCAGCCTCCATAATAGCCTTGTATTGCGCCAACCATAATACCAATCACAGCCGAACATACAGTCAAAGCCAATCCAAACAATAAGGAAACGCGTAAACCATATAGGATTCGGGCAAATACATCTCGCCCCTGATCATCAGTTCCAAGCCAGTTTTGTACACTTGGTTTTGAGGGTACAGGCACGGCAAGGGATAAATTGGGTGATTGATAGCAAAATGCCACAGGTGGAGAAAGCATCCAGCCCTGTTGCTGAATTAACTGTTTGACCGCAGGGTCTTGATAGTCAGTTGCGGTTTCAAATTGTCCACCAAACGTGGTTTCTGGATAATCTTTTAATATAGGAAAATAAAGTGACTGCTGATAACGAACCAATAAAGGACGATCATTGGCAATAAATTCCGCACATAAAGACAGGATAAAAATAATCAGAAATACGATTAAACAGCGAAAACCCAATTTATTTTGTCGAAAACGATGGAAACGCTGCTGCATTAAAGGCGACATTATTTACCACCTCTTGCTTCAAAATCAATCCGAGGATCAATCACTTGATAAAGCAAATCGCCAATTAAACGCAGGATCATGCCAAACAAGCTGAATAAAAATAAGGTGCCGAAAATCACTGGATAATCACGTTGAGTAATCGCCTCAAACCCTAATAAACCAATGCCATCAAGATTAAAAATAATCTCGATAAATAAATTACCGACAAAGAAAATCCCGACCAATGCTTCAGGTAAAGCTGCCACAATCACCAAGCTTGCATTACGAAAGACATGACCATAGAGCACCTGACGATCACTTAAACCTTTAGACCGTGCGGTCAGCACATAAGGTTTTTGCAATTCTTCCACAAATGAATATTTAGTCAGATAGGTCAAGGCTGCAAAACTGCCTAACACCATACTCAAAATCGGCAAGCACATATGCCAGAGATAATCTTTAATTTTTTCCAATAGACTGAGTTGGGCAAAATTTTCTGAAACCAGACCTTGTAATGGAAACCATTGCAAATAACTGCCACCTGCAAAAAATACAATCAACACAATGGCAAACACAAACGATGGAATGGCATAACTAACAGCCAATAACAAGGAAGTCGATTGATCAAACAGCAAACCATTCTTTTTTGCTTTCTTGATGCCAAGTGGAATCGCAATCAGGTAAATCAGGAAAGTGCTCCACAACCCTAAAGACAAAGTCACAGGCAATTTTTCATAAAGCAGTTGGGTGACAGGTTTATCCTTAAAAAAGCTTGTACCAAAATCGAATGTTAAATAGCCTTTGATCATCAACCAGAAACGTTCATACGCAGGACGGTCAAAACCATATTGTGCTTTAATTTTATCAACCATTTCAGGACTGAGACCACGCGCACCCTGATATTGTGCCAAGTTACTTAGGCTGGACGAAGAACTTGTTCCTATGCCTAAACCCTGTGCATTTTGTATCTGTTGAATGGCTTGTTCGACAGGCCCACCTGGTGCAATCTGCACAATGATAAAGTTAATCAACACAATGAAAAATAATGTGGGAATCATCAATAACATTCTTTTCAGAATATAGTGAGACATTTAAATATCCTTGATTATTTTCATTGGTGTTTTTGGATAGCCTGGTCTAGCTTGCTGGCTTTATCTGCATCCACCCACCAATATTCCCAACCTACTGAAAGTTTTGGTTTGATTTGAGGCTGTCGATAAATATCCCAATAGGCAAACCAGCGTTCAGGCTTGCCATAAGTCAGGATTTGATAATAGCCTGCCCGCAACAAACGATCCAGCACACGGGTATACAGCACTACTTCATCACGGTGTTTGGCAGCCACAATCTTGTCAATCATCTGGTCAATCGCAGGATTCTTAATTCCTGAATAATTATAGTTATTCGACTCATCTGCGGCAGCACTGCTCCAAAACTGCGCCTGTTCCTTACCTGGGGTTAAAGTCTGTGGCATTTTCATCACCATCATATCAAAGTCCTGACGGCGAATCCGTTCCATATACTGCGGCACATCCACTTGCCTCAGCTTGACCTGAATCCCTAAACGATTCAAATTACGTACAAAGGGCATCAACTCACGTTGTGGATTTTCCAGTTGCATGAGCAGTTCAATTTGAATCAGTTTGCCCTGCCGATCATATAACTTGCCATTGCGAATCATATAGCCCGCATCTTTTAGAATTTTTTGGGCAATCAATAAATTCTGACGGTTAAAACCGCTGCCATCCGATACAGGATAATGCCAATCGGCCAACACACCTTGTCGCATGACAGGATCAAGCCGTTTCAGAAAAGGCTGAATGATGTTTAATTCTGCTGTACTAGGCTTGCCTGTTGCAGCCAAATCCGTATTATCAAAATAGCTTTGTAAACGTCGGTTTTGATTAAAAAATAATGCTTTATTTTGCCATTCAAAATCGTAGGCATAGGTTAAAGCTTTACGCAGATGAATATCATTTAAAGGTGAACGGCGAATATTAAATACCAGACTTTGAATATCTAAGGGTGTACCTAGACGGGCTTTATACTTTTTGATCCAGCCCGATTGCATCGCTGGAAAATGGTAAGCGGTTATCCAGTTACGGATATTTTTTTCTTCGTATAAATAAAATTGTCGGGATTTAAAACCCTCAAAACTGACCTCTAAATTACGGTAATAGACATATTTCAGCCGATCAAAATTATAACGCCCTTTATTGACAGGCAAGTCTCTGGCCCAATAATTTGGACTACGTTTATAGCTTATACTCCGCCCTGCATCAATACGCTCCAGCATATAGGGACCAGAGCCAACGATGGGTTGGAGTGTGACCCGAGTAAAATCTTTATTGTTCCAGTCCTGCTTGGAATAGATGGGTAGGCTTGCCACAATCAGCGGCATTTCCACATTATTCCTGGATTTAAAAATAAATTTAACCTGATACCTGGAAATAACTTCTGTTTTTGCCAAATCGGACAAATACATTTGAAAACCCAGATTGGCTTTGGTCTGGTAGGTATCAAAAGTAAATTTAACATCGTCTGCGGTGACAGGCTGACCATTATTGAAACGGGCTTTAGGATTGAGGTGGAAAATTACAAATCGCAGGTCATCAGGATCATAACTGACTTTTTCGGCCAATAGGGGATACATCACCCGTGGCTCATCCAAAGAACGGTCCATCAGACTATCAAATAGATAATTCACGCCCTCTGTGGCACTGCCTTTACCATTCATGCTATTTAAATTGTCAAACGTTCCCAGACTGGATTGGCTAAGCACTCCACCTTTCGGTGCATTCGGATTGGCATAAGGCATGGCGTGTAACTGTGCGTATTTTGGGGTCACATGCATTGCCAAATAAGGCGTGGTATGTACGGCTGCAAATGAGAACTGAGCAAAAAGGCTTAGTCCATACAATAGACTAAGCCTCTTGCTAGCAAGCAACGCAATCATGCGCAATTACAGGTTCGGGACTTTAATCACATCACCAATACGCAATTGAGTTTTTGGGGTAAGATCATTCATCTCAGCCAGTGCATTAATTTCCATGCCATACTTACTCGCCAGACCAATCAAGGTATCACCACGTTTTACCTTATACTCTGTTACCGTTTTTGGAATGGAGATACTCTGACCACGTTGCAGGCTGGTAGTGGCTTTTAGATCATTCAACTCTGCCAGTTCACGTCCAGACATGCCTAAACGGCTGGCAATGCTGTTCAGTGACTCACCTGCTTTCACTGTATATTTTTCGGTGTTCTTGCTTGATACCGCCTTGGTGTTGGCACTATTTTTACTATTATCCGCTTTGGCAGATTCAGTTTTCGGTAAATCACCTGTCAGTTTAAGTTTTTGTCCAATACGAACATTACTGTCACGAGACAAGTTGTTTAAGGCAGCAACATCTTCAAGCTGTAAGGCATAGCGGTTCGCAATACTGGTTAAAGTATCTCCAGACTTCACTGTGTAAGTATCTGGCACACTGTCTTCTTTGGCTTTGGTATTGGCACTGCTATTATTTGCCTTAGTTGGCGCATCACCCGTGAGTTTTAAACGCTGACCAACACGCACACCAGCCGTTCTCTCCAGTCCATTCAAGTCCGCAATATAGTTGACGGTCAGGTCATATTTGCTGGCAATTGCATTGAGGCTGTCGCCAGACTGAACCACATATTGCTCAGGAACAGTTGAACCTGCTGGAATCTTGATGGTCTGCCCTAGACGAACACCACTATTGGATTTCAGCTTATTTAACTCGGCCAATTCATTCAGGGTGATTTTTGATTTTGTCGCAATACTGGATAAGGTATCACCACGTTGAACCGTGTAGTTCTCAGTCTTGTAGCTGGTTGATGCGCTTACATTTTCATACTTAACCGTATTTTTAGGCTCGACATTATCCTCAGTTTGTGACACTTCATGCAGGGGCACATTAATTTTCTGCCCCACCAGCAAGTTGCTACCCGATGTCAGTCCTGGCGTTAGATCAGCCAGCTCCTGATTCGACAAGGCATAGCGGTCCGCAATCAGTTTGAGATATTCACCACGTTTCACCGTATAGGACTTGGTCGCCACTTTTTGGGCTGTGGATGTCTTTGTCTCTGGCACACGTACTGTTTGTTGATTGTTACGCGTATTGGTTTTAGGCTCAACCAATGTGAGCTTTTGCCCTACAAACAAGCCGTCCGTTATAGAGAGATTATTATAGTCGGCCAATTGTTTAAGACTTAGATCAAAACGCGCCGCTAAATTGGTCAGACTATCACCTGACTGCACCACATAACTTTCTGGCTTCCTTTCCACCGCCTTGGAGGTGTCAGCTTGTGGTTTTGCATCATAGAGATACAGACTGGCCCCGACAAACAATTTACCTGCTGGGTCAATCTGGTTCCATTGGGCAATGTCACGCCAGTTCACCCCATTCTTTTGGGCAATTGAGGCCAGCGTATCGCCAGACTGAACGGTATAGGTACTGCGCTTGCCTTTTGGTGCGACCACCACAACATCGGTATCGGTCTTGATGTAAGGCTTACCCTGATTACGTTTGGCATCTTCACTATTGGCAATTTCTGGGCTTTCAGCCAAGGTTTTTGGATAAGCAAAGCCCTTGCTGACTTCCTGACCTTTCTGATCGGCAACCGATTGGCTGGTCTGAATGGCGGTCAGCTTAATCTTGCCATCAAATGGATCAACAATTTCTGTACCCTGTGGAGCAATGGCCTTAATTTCAGCAACCACCTGATCTTTTTCAGCCTGTGTTGCCTGTGGTTGCAGAACTTGTGTTACCGTTTTTTTCTCACCCTCTTGCTTCACCGCAGCAACAATCTGCTCACGCTCCTGCACTGAAATTGGCGGTTCAATCCTGACAGGTTTAACATTTGGAGCTGGTGTAATCGCTACAGGAATACGCGGTGCACTCGGCACATCCGCCGCCGCGGCAAAAGAGGCCAAGGCATTTGACCCCATAGGAGTAGCAATCTTGGTCGGCGTTTTTGTTGTTGTGGTAACGGGTACAGTATTGGTCTTCGTGGTTAATGGTGGCGGTGGTGTGGTGGATGGCTTAACGATTTGCCCCACATTGCCTATAGTTGAGGTGGTTGTGCGTACTGTGGTTGAGCTGGTTAATGGGTTCATTGCAGGTGGCGACGCACTACTTGCCCAGAATCCACCAGAACCTGCCTTGCCAGAACGTAATTTTCCATCAATCGATGGACTTAAATCCGCAGGAATCAGGATGCGCATTGGACTCATCGGGTCAACCATCTCACCACGGTAGGCTGGGTTCAATGCATACAGTTCGGCGCGACTTAGCCCCGTAATTGAAGCAATCTGGTTTAACTCAAGCGGTGCGGACAAGGCAACTTCACGAAAGTGAGGTCGGTTGGCAATTGGTGGTAATGCCACACCATAAGCGCCTGGGTTTTTAACAATTTGTGCAACCGCTAGAAAACGAGGAACATAGTTCATGGTTTCCTGTGGCAATTTCAAGGACCAATAGTCAGTTGGCAAGCCTGCCGCCTTATTGCGGTTAATGGCCTGCTGGATACGTCCTGGCCCTGCATTATAGGCAGCCAATGCCAGTTCCCATGAACCAAATTGATTATATAAGCTGCCTAAAAACTCATAGGCGGCACGTGTGGACTCAACCACATCACGGCGGCCATCATATAAACTGGTTTGCTGCAAACCGTAGATACGTCCCGTACTTGGAATAAACTGCCACAAACCCGCGGCTGCCGCACTACTGGTTGCCGCTGGGTCATAAGAGCTTTCAATTACGGGCAAAAGTGCCAATTCAGTCGGCATACCACGGCGTTCAGCCTCTTTTACAGTGTGGTATAAATAACGGCTGGCACGCGCACTTAAACGGTCCAGATAAGGTTGACGGGAAATAAACCAGCTACGCTGCGCCTCGATACGCGGGTCCCAACGGTTTAAGTCCATCTTGAAACCCACAGTCATCCGTTTCCAGACATCACCATGTTTCAAGACTAAAAGACGGTCGCCTTCCACCGCACGCATATCGGTTGCGGAAAGCAGGTCTTCCAGAGAATCCAGACTGTTTGCATCCAAAAGGCCTGAACCCACTTGTTTTGAAGATGAAACCTTGCTTGTCTGAGGGGTTGATGAACAACCTGTGGTCATTCCCAACGCGGCTAGAGCGGAAGTGAGTACAGTAATTTTGAATAATGATGTTGCAGATGTTTGCCACACCAATGTGCTCGATTTATACATAAAAACTTCCAGTCAACTCACGCTAGTTCTTTTTCAATTAGCCATTGTAGTAAAGCATGCCGCTTAGACAAGGCAATAATTTAGCGTGATTTGCATGGAAATGTTACAAGAAATTAAAAAATATGTGTTTTGTAACGTCTAGAGGAAGAATTTCACCTTACAATACAAGAAATAGGATGGAAATGCTAAAATCTTCCATCCATACGGGAAAACTACAGTGTTATTCCAATTGCTCAAGGTCACAGCAGAATATTTGTCTAACCGATTTAGATGGCAATGCTGGAAACTTTTTATTCCATTTATGATTTAGGTTCAGATATGTCACAAACAATCACACTCTATGTTGATGGCGCATGCAAGGGCAACCCAGGTTTAGGGGGTTGGGGTGCATACATCATTACCGAACAGGGTGAACATAAGCTGTGTGGTGGCGAACCAGAAACAACCAACAACCGCATGGAACTGACTGCTGCCATTGAGGGAATTGCCTTTTGCCCAACTGATGCACGCCTGATCATCTGGACAGACTCCAATTATGTCAAGCAAGGCATCACTGAATGGATTCATGGCTGGAAAAAGAAAAACTGGAAAGATGTCAAAAATCCAGACCTCTGGCAAAAACTTGATGCAACCTGTGCCAACCGTGAGATTGAGTGGAACTGGATCAAGGGCCATGCAGGTCATGCGGGCAATGAGATGGCAGATCAACTGGCCAATTTGGGTGCGGAACAGACTGCCAAACAACTAAAATCCACAACACAGGCTAACGCTGATACAAAAAAGCCTGAACCAGATTGGCTTCTGGACGATCCTTTTGGTTTGGATATGATGGCGGATCAGGACGAAATTGAGGAAGAGCTTGAAATAGAAATAAATGTTCAGGACAATATGGCTGAAACAGAGATATTGCCCGACACCTCAGCAACACCAGCAAGCAGCCTACATCCACAAATTGTTGTGACTGAAGCCAAGTTAAATCTTCAGGGCCCGCGCCAGTTGATTCTGGATACCGAAACCACAGGTTTTTATTATCAGGATGGCGACCGCATTATTGAGGTGGGCGCGATTGAAATGATCAACCGCAAACTGACGGGTAGCTCGATTCATATTTATATCAA
>NZ_DDAH01000162.1:0-21705 GCF_002333245.1 Acinetobacter sp. UBA2063 | reverse complement strand
CAAGAATATTCGTGTTTTGGGGCTTATAGTTCGTTGAAACTATTTAGAAAACTTTCTCTTAAAAAAATGATCACTGTCCTCATACTAATCGGATATGTATCATTTAACATAATTTGAAGTTATGCGACTTCAGAATGACCTATGATTTTGGAAGGGAATTTAGAACGTTTTCCAACCACTCTTTTAGTTTCCCTTTTTTTTCAAATGTATAAATGTCGTATTCTTCGGGATATTTTTCTTTAAATGCTAGAATAAAATCATCTATTGTAAATGATTCACCTGTAATCGAATTTCGAGTTTTCAAAATCTTTTTATTGATGTCTTTAACAAGATGCCCTTTTTTCTTTCTAGGTAACTTTACATCCTCACCAAATGCTTGTAATGCTAAGAAAGCATCATGTTGTACAGCATAAACTTTATCATTAATCATTAAACGCCAAAGAATATCAATGCTTTGACGGCATTTGAATTTCTTAAGTTGTGCCACAGAAGATTGACGATTTTTATAGCTGAGTTTATCCGCAGCAAGTTTTTTTAGGTCTTCAATGTTTGTAGGTGTAATTTCTTCAAAAGTACATTTTGCCATTTTTAACTGCTTCCATATTTGTGAAATATAAGTGATGATTAAAGTAATAAATATGGTTCAATTTCAATAATTCAATAGAAGTTAAAGAAAAGTCCACGCTATCTAATGGTGGACTCTCATTCCAACTTTTTACAATACTTTGAGCAGAAACCGAGCAGCTTCCGAAACCATACGTTCATCACTTAGACCTGCTTTGCGTAAAATTCTCCAACGAGGCAGAACTTCTGCCTTTATTTTCATCTCAATGAAAATTTTGGTTAAACGTCTAATCTGGTATGTCCCGATATCTTCACTATATTTCTCTAAAAATAATTTGGTTAAAGACAACATATCTAGATTTTTCTCAATGGTTGATACATGGGAGGTCTGTTTCATCCACCATTTTGCTGAACGTCTAGGACTATTTAAATCCCAGAGTAAATCATTGTTAAGCTTAATGAGCTGTTTCACGAAGAATAAATCACGGCTATGCCAATCCACTTTAGTGCCTTGAGGGATATATTTTTGGTGAAAACCCTGATTGGTCTCTAATAACCAATGCTTATCATTACGATATAACCAAGCATATAAAGCGGCATTTAAAAGTCGGGCAGGCTTTACGCCATTTTGTTTGATTAAGTTCAGCCATTTTTCTCTGTTTTTTATGGTGAGATCAGTAAGATGGCTGTTAGGAACATTTACATGATTATCTTGATTTATCTTACGGAAAGAGTGGACTTGGTTGAGAATTTCGGCAAAAGACCATTCTCTATTAATTAAAGCCTCAATCGTAATGATATGTTCCAGATAACTAAAACTTTTGCGATGTTTTCTAAAAATGTGGTGTAGCCAAGAGGTCTCGGAAGTTAAATCGGCTAAAAAATACTGCTCTAAAAATTTCTTTGACCAACGGACAGTTATTCTTTCTAAAATACGTTCATGCAAAATTTGGTTTTTCCCCCGAATACAAGCATTCTGCCGAGCCAATTCATAATAAAACATGGTCCATTGTTCATAACTGGGTGACTCAGAGGGAGGCAAGGTCAATAACTCTAACAATTTGGACGTAATAAAAATATCGTCAGGATTAGCAATGGTTTGTTCTGTTTTAGGACATGATTGATGAGATGGAACTAAAAAATCATGCCGATGTAATGATCTTAAATCCAGTTCTGAGTCAATGAGTTGACCATGTTGGATACAGCAAGCACCCTGTATTTGCCATAAGCGGAACCAATAATATTCACCATATTTGTCTAATTGTTCTGCTAAACATTGTGGGCAATAACGTAATTTATGAATAGGTGGGATACGTGAGGCATTAATGCCTAAAGCCAGATGAATCGAACCTTGAGAAACAACAGCCATCCACTTTAAGCATTGTTGTCGTCTTTTTTCGGGCACAAAAGGTGCATAGATTGGAAACAGCGTATGCTGATAGGCGATATCCTGAACGGTAAACTGATGATTCGAAAACTGATGAATAATAGCGTTTAGGTGACAAGGCAAATCTACCGTTGCAATCACCTTGCGGTTTTTAAAGACTTCATCCAGTAATTGTTTAGGACTATCTAAAGCCAAACGAGTCCCTGCCCGAGCCACAGTACTGTAAATCAGCTCGTGTTGGTAAGGCATGGGAAAGTTTAACATAGCTAACTGACCTGTTTGAGCCAGTGATCAATATCAAAAACGATATTGGTTTGAGCTTTTAAATGTTCATAAAAGCTATGTTCACTTTCTTTTTGTGAGAATTGGAAACGTAAGTCTACCGTATCCAAGGTTTGCCATTGATCAGCCTTGGTGCTTTTACCTTGTGATAATTTTGGTTTTGATGATGATGAGCTCGATTCTTGCGGTATATCCTGATTTAACCAACGCATAATAATAGGGAGTAGCTCAGTTAATTTTCGATCTGGATGTTCTTTAAATGCTCTTTTCACAAGGGGGATTAAAAGCTGGGAATCATAACCAAGCTCAAGCAATAAATTATGCAAGCGTATGGATTCAGCATGCCCTCGATATTCCGCCAGTTGGTCATTTTGATCTAGGCTACTTTCTTCAATTCGGGAGATCAATTTTAATAATTGCCGATCTACTTCAGGTGTAATCAAGTCGGAATATTCTGCAATTCGTCTTGCATCACCAGAGCGTAAAACATCTATAATTTTATGAATCGGTTTAAAATCTTCCTGAAATGTGGTTTTAAGCAGTTTAACCGTAATGCGTTCCAAACCTGATTCAATTGCTCGTATCTGTGCCAGAACGAACAGTTTGACCACAATGTCCAGAATACCCTGACTCAGATCAAACCAGCATTGGCGTAATTCTTCAGACAATACAGGGTCCGATTTTCTCAACCATTGATATTTCCAGAGTGAATCAGTAAATGTCATCCATTCGGATTTTCTGACTTTTCCATCTGGTGTAGTGATTGCAGGCTCATTTTTCATTGGTTCCCAATGAATTGAACCCAAACCTACCGCTCTACGTGATGAGCGGAGATCTCGCTCAAAGATTTGAATTGCTTTAGGTGTCCCAACCATGACGATGGGGAGACTATAAATATTGACTAAGGTAACAAAGAAATTGAGCATCTCATCCGAATTTTTGGATCGATTTGCCAATAAATGTTGAATTTCATCAATGACTAATAAGCCAATGGCATGCAGATGGGCAATATGTCCCATAAGCTGTAATAGCTTTTGTTCATTATGGCGTTTTTGCGTATATTGCTTTTCGTAATTTGTTCCCAATGCACGATCTACTGCACTAAAGAAATTTAAATATAAAGACTTAAGTGAACCATTATAAGGACAGTCGATTTTTAAATAGACAAGTTGGGTAAAGTTATGCTCAGGGTGGTAAATCTTTTGTTTATAGTTTTTTAAGATTCGGTTTAGTGTTGTGGTTTTTCCACTGCCAGAAAAACCAATAAAGGTAAGGCTCTGGGCGGTAGAACGTATATCATTAGAGGGTGTTGGTTCAAAATTGTTGGATAAAGCAATTTGATGACTACGGTTTAGAATTCGATTAAAGTCACCAGTCACAATATTCCTCCCCACATAGCCTTTCCTCAGCATGATGGAGATTTTCTGCTCTAATTCTAAGTGTCTGCGGATAGGATGAAAAAAGTTATTAAATAACTGTGAAATAATATGGGCACGAGTATTATTCGGTAACTGTCGATCAGATTGTTTAAATTCGATTGAACCTTTTATCGCTTGAATCGTATCCTGTGCCTCAAAAATGGGTGGCAAAGCCTCGATAAAAGGATTTCCCTGATAATCTGAAACTGGGCTAGGTGTATATACTGCATAATCATTTTGATTGGTCATAAACATATCCTAGAGTAGAGCTACATGTATTAATCATCATCTGAGTGATCAATATCTTCCAGCAAATCCTGATAAATACCAAAAGTAAGTTGGTAATCCTCATCATGTTCCAGCTTCTGTTTGGGCTTAGGCATCTGAATAATGTTATTTGTTGATTCAGATACTGTTTCAGTTGGTTGTTCAGGAAGTGGATTTTTCAGATAATCTGTTTTCCTCGCCAAACGTTCATGATTCTTTTCCCGTTGACGGTTTTCCCTAATGCCAGTAACACGTTGTTTTTTGCTTGATGCTGTCTTTGGATTTTGAGCATTGGCCTGAGCAATAATGGATTCTATATGTTCTTCAAGAGCAGCTTTAGATTTATTGGTTTCCAGTTCTTGAATTGCTTGGGTTTGCTTCTGTTCCTGTTGAACCTGCCAAACTTCCCAGAAACTACAACCAACAAATTCTCTTGATCTTGGTGCAAGTGTGGCTTCCCAATAATGAAGACTATCATCTTGATAAAAAACATAAATTATTTCAGCATTACTCGGGTCATAAGCAACTTGTAAAGTATCTGGTCTTGAGATTGATTTTTTACGGTGCATCCAGCCTTGTTGATTAATCTCAGCACAATAATAGAATACACCAAAAACTTTGAGCCCAAGATCAGATAAGGTTGCTTTGGTTTTAGGAAGCAGTGCAACACGTAATGCCTTTTCGGAAACCTGTTTTAATCTGCCCACTCGGTTTTGTATACCCCAGTTCCAGAGATGAATCGGAACTAAGGGTAAATCCGTTGGCATATCAAGATCACGATCATACTTTTTTAATTGGTGTGTCAGGTTGTAGGTGAGGATTGAACCAATAATAATTTGCTTAAAATCATGAATTGTTAAAGTAGCATCTAGACGATAATCTGAGCCACCTCGTTTTTTTTCTTTAAAGGGCTGTACCACACCCTGAGCAAAAGGTTTAAATTTTGCTTGAGCAGTTCTGAAATAACGTTCTACAATAGGCTTTAAATCCCCACGATATGGCGCAGTATTTTCAATCCGAATTGAGAAACTATGTTCGAGTGCCTCAATCTGATGACCTAATAATTCTCCACGATCCGCTAAAATCGCATCAGGCAATCCAATACAAGGCCACTCTTCACTGGTAATTTCATAACCATATTGTTTGCATAACTCCACTTTATCGGTCATAGCGACTTGTAGAGCCTGCATTGCGGTTACATATGAAGCATTCTCAAAACCAATATAAAAACCGACCACCATTCTGCTAAATACGTCAACAACGAAGTAAATCGTTGGTCTTCCCACAATACAGGCACGATCAGAATCTGAAACAAGATAGATATCAGCAATCGTTGCATCAATCTCATAACGTGATCCTGGCCCTAAGACTTGGGTATTCACTGTCGAGTGAAGTGCCCGAATGTCCTTGTTATAGAGAATTGGATTGCTACGGGCAGTAAGTTGAGCAACTTTAGGAAATTCACGTTCATAAAAATGTTTAAATTGCCATATTGATGGAATCTCAGTATCTGGAACTTCAGGAAATAATGAATGATACATCGTATAGAACTTACGGTAGGCATAACCTAAAGAATGTTTATCCTTGGTTAACATATATTTATTGATATTAATTCTAAATAGTCGCTCTATGTTTACATCAATAAGTGCCCCTGTACCTGGCATAAGTTTTCTGGGTCGTCCCAGCTTTTTATCTTTGGCAACTCGTTTACTGCCTTTAGCACCAGAATTTTGATAACTCGGAATAAGTGCATTAGGTATTTGACCTCGTTGCCAATATCGACGGGCAAGCCTGTAAATCGTCTGGTGAGTAGATTTCTGCTGCTCCAATATACGTTTAACAAGGTCAAAGCGAATAGATGGGTCAAAAAATTGATCATGTGTAATGAGCGGTTTGATTAACGCCATTCCAGCATCACGTTTTTGCTGCTGGATACTACCCTCAACAACTTTTAGCAATGCGATATCTGCAAAGGGGTCTTCAATCCATTCAGCTTCGTTTGCTTCTATAGATTTAGTTAACTCATTTTTTTCGATAAGAAAGGGGTTAGCACTCTGACTATCAATATCAATCCATACGATGTGATAAAGTGTCATTTTAAGGATACGAAAAGATGTATCTTGCAGCTTATAAACATCATTGATTCGAAACATGGCGAATTTCCTCCCACACTTCAACATCACCTAATGTAATTTCAGATAATTTGAGCTTTTTATAGTCCTTGGTGATATCAAAAATAAAATAACGTTGAGCAAGAAGCTCTCGAATTTCTGATAGCGATGAACCCAGTTCTAAATCATATGCCTGATCTAATTTTTTACTTAATTCAATTAATGTGAGATGAGGATATTGAGCAAATTTCTGCATATAGTCATCGAGATTTTCATAAACAGGAAGAGAAGATTCCCTCATAGCAGGATAGAGCCATTTGATATTGTGAAGTACAGTCGCAGGAATATCTTTTTCTGTAAGAATGTACCAAGGTATCTTTGTACTTTCCCAATATCTTCGTTCTAGCTCAAGTTTTTCAATGGTTCTGATATCTTCCAAATCTGTTACATACTTGGTTTGGAGAACAAAATTGGGTTGCGTGGAATCTTTATGATCTACATAAAAATCTGAACTCATAATTTGTAGGGCATCACGAACTCTAGGATGAGTAATTTGAGCTTGTTCTGCAATTTGAGTTGTGGCTTGAAGTGGTAAAGGAAACTGTTCCCGAATATCAGTAACTGATGGATTCCAGTCTAAAAGTAGAAAGGTTGCAAGTTCTAAATCAGACAATAAGTGATGTGTACGTTTAGTTGTGTGCCCATATACCCGATGTGAGCGACCTTTTGAACCAAAATCACGAACAGTCACCCAAGGCTTATAACTCTTTAAGTAGCCCTGACCACGACCTTCTTTAATCCAATTGTCTTGTTGTTTTTCAGTCGCCATAGCAAATCGCCTGCTACTCTCATTAATTTAAGAATAGCAGGCGATTGTTATTTGAGCAATATGAGATGATACTTTATTACCTAAGATGAAACTATATTACTTAGGATGATACTTTATTAATCTCATACACGAACCTTCCTTCTACTTTATCATTTTATTCTACAGTCACACTCTTCGCTAAATTACGTGGCTGATCCACATCAGTTCCGCGTAATACCGCAACATGGTAAGAAAGTAGCTGCACAGGGATACTGTAAACAATTGGCGCCAGCCATTCATTGACAGATGGAATGTGAACCACATGCTGACGGTCTTTACCGTGAATACCACTGTCTTGGTCAGCAAATACAAACAGCTCACCGCCACGAGCCTGAACTTCTTCCATGTTCGACTTGAGTTTATCCAACATCTCATCCTGAGGAGCTAGGATCACCACAGGCATTTCATTATCGACTAGAGCCAATGGGCCATGTTTCAGTTCGCCTGCTGCATAACCTTCGGCATGAATATATGAAATTTCTTTCAATTTCAATGCACCTTCCAGCGCGATTGGGAAATGTGTGCCACGTCCCAGGAAAAGGCAATGGTTTTTCTCAACAAAGAGGGTCGAGAGACGCAAAATCTCAGTATTATGCTGCAAAGTATCCAGAATCACTTTTGGACAATGCCATAATGCTTCCACAATCTCATTCAACTGATCTGTCGCAAGCTGCTGTTTGACTTGACCAATTTTGAGAATGAGCAACATTAATGCGGCAAGCTGTGTGGTAAATGCTTTTGTTGAAGCAACCCCGATTTCAGGACCAGCCAGTGTCAATAAATGATGATTGGTTTCGCGCACCATCGATGAGGTGGCAACGTTACAGATTGTCATGGTGGTGATGTCAAGGTTTTGTACCTTGGCGCGTTTTTGTGTTTCACGTAACGCTGCCAGTGTATCTGCTGTTTCACCAGACTGGGAAATACAGATATACAGTGTATTGGCCACAATCACTGGCGTGCGGTAACGGAATTCACTGGCGATCTCGACCTGGCAAGGTACACCGATCAACTGTTCAAACCAGTACTTGGCAATCATGCCCGCATGATAACTGGTGCCACAGGCAATGATTTGTACCTGCTGGATTTTGTCAAAATCCGCATTGGCATGATTAAGGAAATCGTCACGTAACGTATTACCATTCAATGCCTGGGAAATCGTTTGTTGAATTGCTTCTGGCTGCTCATAGATTTCCTTGAGCATATAATGCTTATATTCACCTTTAGACGCATTGCTAATCGTGGCATCCAGTTCTTTGACAGGACGTTCGACCAGTTCACCATTGACAAACACTTCAATACTGGTACGGGTTAAACGGGCAATGTCGCCTTCTTCCAGATAAACAAAACGATTGGTTACAGGCAATAAAGCCAATTGATCAGAACTAATAAAGTTTTCACCAATCCCGACTCCGATCACCAGAGGGGAACCCTCCCGTACAGTGATCAACTCATCGGTATGACCCGTATGAATAACCCCCAGTGCATAGGCACCTTTAAGGCGAGGAACAATATTCTGTACGGCTTCAAGTAAACTATCGGTTTGCTTAAGTGCATCATGCACTAAATGTGCAACCACTTCGGTATCGGTCTGGGACGTAAAGATATAGCCCAAAGCCTGTAATTCTTCTTTGAGTTCCTGATAATTTTCAATAATACCATTGTGTACAACAGCCACATCACCTGAAACATGTGGATGAGCATTATCTTCAGTCGGTTTACCATGGGTTGCCCAACGGGTATGTGCAATACCTACATGACCAGTCAAATGCTGCTCAGATACTGCTTCAGCTAAATTTGCAACTTTACCTACACGACGTTCGCGTAAGATTTGTTGATTATTCAATAACGCTAAACCCGCAGAGTCATAACCGCGATATTCAAGACGTTTTAATCCTTCAATCAGAATATCAGTTACACATCGTTCAGCAACGCCACCAACAATACCACACATAATTTTATCCTCTTATTTTTTCAGCTTTTGGGGACGTTGATAATTTGCTTTTTCAAACTGTTTAGATCGTTCGACAGCTAAACTATGCTCAGCCACATTTCGAGTTAAGGTTGAGCCTGCACCTGTGGTTGCACCTTGAGCAATTTTAATTGGTGCAACCAATGAGTTATTGGTCCCGATAAACACATTATCTTCAATAATAGTGCGATGTTTGTTTGCACCATCATAATTACAGGTAATCGTGCCTGCCCCAATATTACAATTCGCACCAATATCTGCATCACCTAGATAAGTGAAGTGATTGGCTTTTGAACCCTGTCCCATATTGGTATTTTTAACTTCGACGAAGTTGCCAATATGCACATCATTGGCCAGATTTGTGCCAGGACGTAAACGGGCAAAAGGCCCAATCTGGGTATTTTCACCCACAACCGCATTTTCAAAAATGCTATAGGCCTGAACTTTGGTACCTGCGGCAATACGGGTATTTTTTAAAATACAGCCTGCGCCAAGTTGAACGTTGTCACCAAGCTCACAATCCCCTTCAATAATGACATTGACATCAATTTGTACATCTTGACCACATTTCACAGTTCCACGCAGGTCAAAACGATTTGGATCAATTAAATGTACGCCTTGTTGCATCAATTCTTTTGCTTGTTGTTGCTGAAATTGACGTTCCAAAGTTGCAAGTTGTAGGCGGTCATTCACACCATCAACTTCAAACGCAAAATCTGGTTCAACTGAGGCAACTTCCAGACCATCCGCAATCGCCATCGCCACAATATCAGTCAGGTAATATTCGCCCTGTGCATTATTATTGGAAAGTTTTGGTAACCATTGATGTAGCTTGGCATTGCTGACACAGTAAATACCAGTATTAATTTCCTGAATTTGACGTTGCTCGTCATTGGCATCTTTATGCTCGACAATGGCTTGAATTTTGCCCGCTTCACGAACGATGCGACCATAACCTGTTGCATCTTCTACGGTAAGCGTAACTAAGCCAATGCCTGTCTGAGTAGAGGCATTTAATAGTTTTTGTAGGGTATTTGCATGAATACAAGGTACATCACCCGATAAAATCAGCGAAAGACCGTCTTGAGGTAAAACAGGTAATGTCATTTGCACTGCATGACCTGTGCCCAATTGTTCGGCTTGTTCAACCCACTCAACCTGTTCATTGGCAAAACTTTGCTTAACCAGCTCACCGCCATGTCCATAAATGGTAATAATCTTTTCAGCATGCAATTTTTTTGCGGTTTGAATCACATGTCCTAAAAGTGGTCGACCTGCAAGGGGTTGTAGTACTTTTGGTATTTGTGAACGCATTCGCGTTCCTTTCCCTGCGGCAAGAATAATAACAGTTGTTGACATAACTAACCCTAATATCAATGGTTTAAGTCAAAAAATAAAAATGAATCATAAAAATACAAAGCGCAGCCCAAAGACCTGCAATGATGTCATCCAGCATAATCCCTAGACCACCAGTAACTTTTTGGTCTGCCCAACTAATCGGAAATGGTTTCCAGACATCAAATATACGGAATAATACAAATCCAGCAATGACCCACAACCCATTCATTTGCTGTAAATAAAGCAAAGGCAGGAAAGTAATGGACTGTCCTGCGAACTCATCCCAGACAATACGTCCGTCATCATGCACATTGAGGACTTTGGCGGTTTGTCCGCAGATATAAATGCCGACAATCGACATGATCAGGATGGCAATTAAGCTGCCATAGAAACCCAATTGTAGCCACAATGGTACAAACAGCAGGGCAAAGGCTGAACCAAATGTTCCAGGTGCCTTGGGTGCTAAACCAGAACCGAAACCGACACCGCAAAAAACGATGCAGCGGTTGAACCAGCTCATTTTTTTAAAGTGAATCGGTGGCTTATGCAAAGTGTTGATATCCCTGAACAGCTAATGGGTGATTTTCGCCCATATACACAAATGACAATCCAGTTTGTTGGGTGATTTTACCAATTATTGTAAGCGGAACATCTAATTGTTGTCGAAGTAGTTTTTCAAAATTTTGCGGTGATATTGTAAAGCACAGCTCATAATCGTCACCACCCGCAAGGGCGTAGTGCCATGCCTGCTGTTTTTCCAGCTTTTTGAGTGATTCATCAATCGGAAGCTGATCAAGTTGTAGTTTTGCACCGACATTGGACGCTTTCAGAATATGTCCCAAGTCCTGCGCCAATCCGTCCGAAACATCAATCATACTGGAGGCCAGACCTTTGAGCTGTTGTCCTAAAACACAACGTGGCGTTGGATAATCAAGTCGTTGCTGTAGGGCATGGCCAAGATGCTGTAGCCCAAATGCGGCATCGCCAATCTGACCACTGACACAAATGTAGTCACCCACTTGTGCACCTGATCGGGTAATGGCCTGACCCTGTTCAATCCAGCCCAGTGCCGTGACCGTGATGGTCAGTTGGGAACTCTGTGTGGTATCACCACCAATCAGGCTGACACCAAATTGATCGCAGCAATCGAACAAGCCCTGACCAAAGCCAGCCAGCCAGCCATGATCAACTGTTGGTAGGCTTAATGCCAGTAAAATACTATGCGGTTTTGCACCCATGGCGGCGAGGTCAGATAAATTGACCGCCACACTTTTCCAGCCGATGGCATGGGCTGTGGTATCTAATGGAAAATGACGACCAGCAACCAGTGTATCGGTACAGATCACCAGTTGCTGTGAGGGAGCAGGAGTCACAATGGCTGAGTCATCACCAATTCCTAAACTGACATCGGATTTTGATGCACGTTTAAAGTATTGATCAATAATTGAAAACTCAGCCATGACACAAGCCTGTTATTTAGCTTGCTGTTTTTCAGCTTTACGAAGCTTTGAAGAAAGACGGTCCAGTACACCATTGATGTATTTATGGCTGTCCGCACCACCAAAGTGTTTTGCCAGCTCAATCGCTTCATCCAGCACCACACGGTATGGAACTTCGAGGTGATCCCGTAATTCATAGGCACCGAGTCGTAAAGTGGCAAGTTCCACACCATCAAGTGCAGATAGTTCACGATCAAGTACAGGGATGAGTAACTCATCTAAAGCTTCATGTTGGGCAACCACTTGAGTGAGCAATTCATGGTAATAGTTAAGATCAACCTTGTGCATGGCATTTTCAACACGGGTGCGTGCTTCAATTTCATGGACAGGGTTCTGACTCATTTGCCATTCATAAATCCCTTGTACAGCAAAACGACGTGCTTTGCGTTTCGCTGCATAAGCGGCCTGAAGTGTTTGCGACATGCTTTAAATTGCCTTTAATAAGTTAACCATTTCGATTGCAGTCAATGCAGCTTCGCTACCCTTGTTTCCTGCTTTCGTACCAGAACGTTCAATTGCCTGCTCAATGCTGTCTGTTGTCAACACACCATTGATTACAGGCATAGTGCTTTCAAGTGCAACTACACCTAGACCTTTGGCACATTCACCCGCAACAAAGTCAAAGTGTGGTGTGCTACCACGAATCACTGCACCTAAAGCAATGATGGCATCAAACTTGTTTGAGGCAGCCAGCTTTTTCGCAACGATTGGCAATTCCCACGCACCTGGTGCATGAATCACGGTAATCGCATCTTCTGCAACGCCATGACGTTTTAAGGTGTCAATCGCACCTTCCAGTAAATGTTCAACCACGAAGCTGTTGAAACGACCAACCAAGATCGCATAACGACCTTCGCTTGCGAGATGTAGTAAACCTTCAATTCGGCGAATTGCCATAACAACCTCGATTATTTTGCTGTGACTTGATCGGCAGTGATGTATTCCACTACCTCTAAATTAAATCCTGATAGTGCATTGAAACGAAGTGGTGAACTCAACAGTTTCATTTTCTCAACACCCAGATCACGTAAAATCTGTGCACCGACACCAATGGTCTGATATTGCTGGGAGAGGGCGGCATTGGATTTCAAAGGCATTGGCTGATTCAGGTGATGAATTGCATGACCCAGATCTTCCAGATGGTCCTGTCCAATCCATACCAGCACTCCACGGTCGCTCTCTGATATGGTTCTCAGTGCGAGGTCCAGACTCCATGCAGTGGAGCCATCTGCTTTATTGAGTTTTAGCAAGTCACCTACAGGGTTGAAACCATGCACACGAACTGTAGTGACCCCTTGTTTTGGTTCACCTTTCACCAACGCCAGATGAATATCTGGATTACCGATTTCACGGTATTTATACAGTTCAAACGCACCATATGCAGTCTGAATGGTTTCTTGCGACAAACGCTCAACCGTTTGTTCATTGGTCATACGGTAATGAATCAGATCCGCAATCGTACCGATTTTTAAGCCATGTTTCTCTGCAAATACTTCTAAATCAGGGCGACGCGCCATAGTGCCGTCATCATTAATGATTTCACAGATCACGGACGCTGGCTCAAGACCCGCCAGACGGGTTAAGTCGCAACCTGCTTCAGTATGGCCTGCACGGTGCAGTACGCCACCTGGCTGTGCCATTAATGGGAAAATATGGCCTGGCTGAACGATATCGCTTGGCTTGGCATGTGCCGCAACCGCGGTACGGATGGTATGCGCGCGCTCAGCAGCGGAAATGCCTGTGCTGATGCCTTCAGCTGCTTCGATTGAGAGGGTGAAGTTGGTCGCGTGCTGTGCGCCGTTCTGGTCAACCATCAACGGAAGATTCAGTTGTTTACAACGTTCGCGGCTGAGTGTGAGGCAGACCAAACCGCGTGCATGGGTAATCATGAAGTTAATATCTTCAGGGCGCACATGTGTTGCAGCGATGACTAAGTCACCTTCATTTTCACGATCTTCATCATCCATCAGGATGACCATTTTGCCTGCACGAATATCTGCGACAAGCTCTTCAACACGACTCAGCGGCATTCGCTTTCACCTTTTTATTGCCTTTCAAGGCACTCATATTCGATAAACCACGCATAGTTTACCGCATTTTAACAAATTTCGCCTGTGCTTCTTGATCAATTAAAAAGCCTAATGCCTTAGAAAAGCGATCAGGGTAATCAGGAAACAGATGATAATGGATTATGACGCTGGAATATCAGAAGATTCACTTGAAACTTTTGCTTTCTTGCCCATCAGGATTTCAGTGCGAAGATTCTGTGCCAAAGTCGCACACTGCTCATTCATGCCATTAATCATAAAGGCATGGCGGGTCATGATATTGCTTGGATTTGGCATGGCAACCAGTTCATAACTGTTTTGAATGGCTTTAAGCTGGTCGTGGCTTAGATGCAAAGCGGCCTCTTTTGCATGCAAATGCTGGGTAAGGCGTTTCGATGCCTCAATTGCGTCCAGTTGCATCGCATCCACCGCACTTGCCACCGCGCCACGGGTCTGTAGTGCAAAGCGTTTATCTTCACGGTATCGCTTGTACAGCACCTCTGCCAGCAACTGGAACACTGCACCCACCATCATCAGGCATTCAAGCGCATGTGGCTTTTCCAGTGTGGTTGATAATGTGGCACCCTCGGCATTAAATTGCTGTACCACATGAATATGTGAGGCATCCATTTGATAATGTCTACTACACAGATCAATACTTTTATCTAAAAATAACTGGCAAAGCTTGAAGTAGGGAACAGAGACTGACTGGTTTACACTGCTTAACAACTGCTTTGGATCATAAAACTGGATATTCAGCGCCAGCGTTGCGTGGTCAAGCTGGGTTTGTTCGGCTGGCTTCTTCTCAGTGCGTGGTTTTGGCTGGGCTTTCGCCTGCTGCTGGGCTTGTGCGACCAGCGTCACGGTATTCTGTTTTTCCAGTACCAATGCCTGAGTTAAACGCTGAATCTCATGTTTAAGATGATTTTCCTGATTGATACGGGCTAAATATTCACTGCGTGTTGGACGGGCAATGGCACGGTAAGCCAGCCAAATCAGGAAGTGGATAAACAATGATGCTAAAATCGCCAGCCATTGTGTGCGTAAGATTTCACCAATACTTGGCTGGATCAAGGTGATTTCGACCGTTCCTACTTTCTTTTCATTTTGTAGGGCATCACGCACAAAGACTTCACCCTGACGGGTTTTGGCCATACCACTGGTTGCAAGCACCTGTTTATTGGCATCGAGGATACGAATGGATGCGACACTTGGGTTGGTTGCATAACGGTTGGCCACCAGTGCCAATGAGACCGTGTTGGCGGGTTCCAGTTCTGAAAGGCTATCTGCCACAAGCTGACTGGTCATCAGTTGTCCCTGACTGGCGCGGTTTTCATTGAGTTGATGTGTCGTTGCAATCACCAGTAAAAAGGTATGCAGTGCAAAACTTACGATCAGCAGGCTAGCAAATAGCCCTTGGCGTGGCGCATTCAAGTTAAACTTCCAAGATAAATAAGAGTCAAATAGATTCAGGTCAGGTTATGTTATGATTCTTACATACAATAGTTGTCGCTCAACCACGAGTCAATTCATGCGAGAAATCATTCTTATATCCTTTTTAGGACCAGATCAACCGAATCAGTTTACTCGATTAATGCAGGTGCTCTCCGTACATTCTTTGCAAATACTCGATGTGGGTCAGGCTGTTATCCATAATCAACTCACCCTTGGGATTGTTGTGGCATCGGATAATGAGACTGCAACCGCATTGGCAATGAAAGAGATCCTGATTTTAGCACATGATATTGGCTTAACTGTGCGATTTAAACCAATCTCTAACGCAGAATATGAACAATGGGTGAGTGAGGGTGGACGGACCCGCTATATCGTGACTGCGCTTGCCCCAGAACTCACGGCGGCACATTTGCAGGCAGTGACCAAAATTGTGTCGAGTCAGGGCTTTAATATTGAAACGGTGACACGTTTGTCGGGTCGGTTGGATTTGCAAACCGATAGCCCATTTCCACGCCGTGCCTGTGTCCAGTTTGGTTTAAGTGGACAAATGTTGGATGCACAAGCGATGCGAGCTGCATGTTTGAGTTTGTCAGGTGAGCTGAATATTGATGTTGCGGTACAGGAAGACAATGCCTATCGCCGTAACCGTCGTCTGGTTTGCTTCGATATGGATTCAACCCTGATTGAGCAGGAAGTGATTGATGAGTTGGCGCTGGAGGCGGGTGTTGGTGCTCAGGTAGCTGAAATTACTGAGCGAGCCATGCAGGGGGAGCTGGATTTTCAGCAAAGTTTCCGCGCCCGTGTTGCCTTGTTAAAAGGTCTGGATGCTTCGGTTCTACCAAAAATTGCAGAACGTTTAACTGTGACCGAAGGCGCAGAGCGTCTGATTTCAACCCTGAAAGCATTAGGCTACAAAACCGCTATTTTGTCGGGTGGATTTCAGTATTTTGCCGAATATTTACAAGCGAAACTTGGGATTGATGAAGTGCATGCCAATATTCTGGATGTACGGGATGGTTTAGTCACTGGTGAGGTTAAAGGTGCGATTGTCGATGGCGCACGAAAAGCTGAATTACTGCGTCAACTTGCCGATAAAATGGGTATATCACTAGAGCAAGCGATGGCGGTAGGCGATGGGGCAAATGATTTGCCAATGCTGTCTATTGCAGGCTTAGGTGTGGCGTATCGCGCAAAACCATTGGTTCGTCAAAATGCCAATCAGGCAATTTCAAGTGTTGGTTTAGATGGTGTTTTGTACTTATTGGGTATGCATGATAAAGATTTAAATCGTGCTTAAAAGCTTAAAACACTTCCTGTGCATCATGTCGTTTTGTCACGATATGGTGCATTTTTATGGTGTCATGATTTGTTCATAATCATGTCTAAATGTATAGAAATACAACGATAAAAAAATTCAAGAAAAAGTTTTTCTACACAAAAAATATCGGCTATTTATTTGTAATGACACGCGGTAATTGATGCCATATAGCAATATTGATGTTTGATGATTTTAAAATGTGTAATGACAAAAACATATTGCGACAGCTTGTGTCGTAGCATTGGTTTTTACCTCTTTTCTTCTTAAAAAAAACTTCCATAATGCATAAAGACCTAAATGCAATGAGTTAGTAAGCGTTAGAAATTACACAACAATAGCGGTCTGAACAGAACAGACTAATTTTTTTAAGACGGAGGTTTATATGGAAGCAGCGAATTTCACCATGTGGGTTGGATTTGGCTTGATCGCTGTCGCAGTTATTGCTGTTTTCTTTTCTCCTTATCGTCGTTGGCTAGGTTTTATGTTGGCAGGTATGATGTGCTGGGGACTGCTGGAAGTGGTGCGCTTTGGGGTGCAAACCCTGTTTGAAATGTCCGTCGCATATAGTTATCTCACCGCATTGAGCTTCGCGATGATTACGGTCACATTTGTTTTATTACGTGAAGATAAACAGGCGCAAAAACAATTGGCAACACGTCAATATATTGAACACACCCCTGTGTACAAGGATGACCAGCAACAATGCTCTAGCCGATAATTTATAATAAGATAAATCACATTAAAGGCATGCTCGGCATGCCTTTTTTGCACTAACTTTCTGAAACAAAGCTTTTACCGCCTTTGCAACAATTGTGCTAGGATACAGTTGTCTTAATTTTCATCATAATACTGTGGGCATAAATGTCATGAAGCTTTCTTCTTTACCTGTGATTCAGTTACCTATTGTTGATGTAAGCACTGATCCGTTAGATTTGTTGGTGACAGGTTTGGCGTTACGTATGAAGCAATTGGCACGTACTAGCCCAAAGTTTATTGAATTGGTTCATGATCGTGAATTCCGTATCCAGATTGGTACGGATGCAGGACTGGCACGTCAGATTATTGTCAACCGTGGCAAGATTGATACGGTTGCAGGCAGTCCAGAAAAGGCTGACTTTATTTTACAGTTTGCTTCAAGTGAGCAGGGCGTGAAAACCTTGGTGAAAGGTGATCCAACGGCTTTCATGACAGGCATGCAGGATGGCAGCATTAAAATGGAAGGTGACTTTAGCCTGCTGGTTTGGTTTAACCAGGCGGCAAAATTGATTCCACCGAAAGTACCAAAAGCTGTAAAAGAAAAAATTCGTCAGGCGCGTGCCTTTATTAAAGAAAAAACAGGCAAATAAGCCTAAATAAAAAAACTCCCAATTCGGGAGTTTTTTATGGCTTAAACTTATTCAATTTCCAGATTAAAGGTTACTGGGCCATCATTGACCAAATGCACTTTCATGTCAGCGGCAAAAATACCTGTTTGGACATTTGCAAATTGTTGGCGTGCATATTCAACCAGTTGTTCATACAGCGCTTTGGCTTCGGCTGGCGGCATGGCAGACCCAAAGTCAGGGCGTAAGCCTTTTTGTGTTTGCGCCATCAAAGTAAATTGTGAAACTAATAAAAGTCCGCCCTGAGCTTGGCTTAGATTCCACCCCATCTTGCCATTCTCATCATCAAAGATTCTATATTTTAAAATCTTGTCAAGCAGCTTCTGGCCTTTTTCCAGGGTATCTTCTTTACCGACTCCCAAAAATACCAGTAAGCCTTGTTGAATCTCACCTGTGGTTTGGCCCTCAACCACGACTTTCGCTTCTAAAACTCGTTGAATTAATGCGCGCATAACATTGAAAGATAGATGAAAAAGACAGGGAATTTTAGCAGACAAATGGTCCTGAAAATTGACTGTGCAGCAAAAGTCTACTATTCAATCCCAGCCATTTGGTTGTATAACAACTTATATTATGCAAAAGAATTGGTTAAAACCATCGCCTATGTCTGCCGTTATTCAATCTTTACTGGACACCGACCTGTATAAATTCACCATGCTGCAAGTGGTGCTGCACCAGTTTCCACAAACGCACAGTGTTTATTTATTCCGTTGCCGAAATCTGGAGGATACCGCCTATCCCTTGACGGAAATTTTGGGTGATCTCAACCATCAGCTCGATTTGCTGTGCGAACTTCGCTTTCAAGAGGATGAATTGCAGTACCTCCGTTCACTGCGCTTCATCAAGAGCGACTTTGTTGACTATCTGGAGTTGTTCCAGCTCAAGCGACGTTTTATTCAGGCCAGTATTGATGCGGCAGGGCGGCTGGATATTCGGATTGAGGGGCCGATGGTGCAGGCCATGATGTTTGAGATTTTTGTATTGGCGATCGTCAATGAGTTGTATTTCCGCCGTATCCGTAACGATGAGGTATTGGCGGAAGGTGAGCGTCGCTTACAACAGAAATTACTTCAGTTAGAACAATATGCAAAAGAACAAAAAGAGAGTGATCCGCCATTTTTAGTTTCGGATTTTGGCACACGCCGTCGTTATAGTTTTGATTGGCAAAAGCATGTGGTGCAGGCGTTTCATGATGCTGCACCGCAAGTGTTCCGTGGCACCAGTAATGTACTGCTGGCGAAAGAGCTGGGTATCAGCCCGATTGGAACCATGGCCCATGAGTTTTTACAGGCATT
Organism: Acinetobacter sp. UBA2063; assembly: GCF_002333245.1. NCBI lineage: Bacteria > Pseudomonadati > Pseudomonadota > Gammaproteobacteria > Moraxellales > Moraxellaceae > Acinetobacter > Acinetobacter sp. UBA2063. The sequence continues at coordinate 2,501 of NZ_DDAH01000162.1, read as the reverse complement.
TCAGGCACTGGACGTGCGGTTGCGTAATTTCCAGAAAGCTGCCTTGGAGGCATGGGTTCAGGAGTATCGGGGTGACCTGGGGATTGCCCTGACCGATGTGGTGGGGATGGATGCTTTCCTGCGTGATTTTGATCTTTATTTTGCCAAGCTGTTTGATGGTTTGCGCCATGATAGTGGTGATCCCTATGAATGGGGTGACAAGGCTTATGCACATTATCGTCAATTAAAGATTGATACTAAGACCAAAATGCTAACCTTTAGTGATGGTCTTAATCTGGAAAAAGCATGGTTATTGCATCAATATTTTAAGGACCGTTTTCAGGTTAGTTTTGGAATTGGCACCAACCTCACCAATGACATGGGGCAGACACCGCTGAATATCGTGTTAAAACTATTGGAATGTAATGGGCAGTCAGTGGCAAAAATTTCCGATAGTTCAGGTAAAACCATGACCGATAATGAAACATTCCTTGCTTATTTAAGACAAGTGTTTGAAATTGAGGAAGCGATGTAGTTTATATCTCCTTTTTTGCTAAACCAATGCAAAAAATCAGACAAAGATAAAAAGTAGGCTATGTTAAAATCATTCCAGTGCTGTGGCGACAAGACCCCCTAACCATGACAGATGTAGACTTTAAACTTGATTTACTGATTGAACCTGAGCAGCTTGTGCCCTACTTGGGGCACGAGTTGATTCGTATTGTTGATTTAAGCCGAGCATCGGTTTATGAGCAACTACATATCCCGCATGCGATTCATTTGCAGCCAAAGTATCTGGTGGCGCAACAGGAACAGGCCAATGGTCTATTGCCCGATGTACAGGGATTAAAAACCCTGATTGAAAAGCTGAATATCTCACCGCAGCATCATGTCGTGGTTTATGATGATGAGGGCGGTGCTTGGGCGGGGCGGCTGATCTGGAATTTACACTGCCTTGGTTTTACCCGTACCAGTTTGATCAATGGCGGAATTCATGGCTGGTTGGGCGCTGGTTTACCCACCACCACAGAGGTTGAAAAAGTCACGCCTGTCGCTGATCTGCTAAAGGTTGATCTGGATAGTGTGCAACAGCATCGGATTGAATACAACGAGCTACTGGAGCAGGTTCAGCAAGAAAATATTCAGCTTTGGGACTGCCGTACCAATGAGGAATATACGGGACTTCGTTTGGCTGCGCGTCGTGGGGGTCACATCCCAAATGCACTGCATTTTGAATGGAGTACTGCCCTTAATCGTGAAAATCATCTAAAATTGCACCCGCTTGAACGCACTCAACAACGTTTGGAGCAATTAGGCTTTAATTTACAACAACCTGTGGTGGTGTACTGTCAGTCGCATCACCGTTCGGGTTTGGCGTATATATTGGCAAGATTGCTCAATTGGCAAGTCAGGGCCTACGATGGTGCGTGGAGTGAATGGGGCAATCGCCTCGATAGTCCTATTATTTCAGGGGAGTCACCATCTTGAGTTTTGCAGCGGATTTAAAAAAACAACTGTTTATCAAAGTACAGAATCTTGTGCCACAACATCAACTGAGCCGTGTCATTGGCAAGGTTGCCGCAAGTGAAAATGTTTTGGTGAAAACTGCTGTTATTCAGGCGTTCAAAGCAAAATATGGCATTGATATGAGTATTGCTGAACAAACGAATCCAAATCAATATAAATCATTTAATGAATTTTTCACTCGTGCATTGAAAAATGGTGTGCGTGCGATTGATGAACAAGCGGATAGTATCGTGTGCCCTGCCGATGGTACGATTTCTCAGCTCGGTAAAATCGAATCTGGCGATATTTTTCAGGCCAAAGGTCAAAGTTTTTCAGTTGAGAAATTAATCGGTGATCCACAACTTGCCAAGCCATTTATCAATGGTCAGTTTGCAACAGTTTATTTATCACCGAAAGACTATCACCGCGTACATATGCCATTTGCTGGAACATTAACGGAAACCTTGTATATTCCAGGCGAGTTATTTTCAGTCAACCAAACCACTGCTGAAAATGTATCAGGTTTGTTTGCCCGTAATGAACGTATGGTGTGCCTGTTTGACACTGAGCTGGGCCGTATGGCAGTAGTTTTGGTCGGTGCGATGATTGTGGCTGGGATTGAAACCGTTGCGACAGGTAAGGTGAAGCCATCAGGTAAAGTTGAGTTACAGCATCATCAACTGCAACTGGATAAAGGTGCGGAGCTTGGACGTTTCTACTTGGGTTCAACAGCCGTTGTTTTATTTGAACAAGATAAAATGGTGTGGGAAGAGCAGTTTAAAGCCAATTCAACTGTGGTGATGGGTGAGCGGTTGGGGCATTCGGTTTAAATTTGCAGATAAAAAAGCCCCTGAAAATTTTTAAGGGGCTTTTTTAAATAATTGTTGTATGGCTATTTTAAAAGTAGTGGTATTTCAATAATGCCTAACTGTTGTTTTGTTGCATAAGATAAATCCGAAATATTCTCATAAACCCAATCAATAAAATCAGAACCAACCATAACTCTAATGTTGTTT